>NZ_JAAAYH010000490.1:0-6370 GCF_018035285.1 Streptomyces sp. MK37H
GCCCCGCCGCTTCGGCTCGTCCCGCCGCTTGGGCTCGTCCTCCGCGCCCGGGGCGCCCATGTTGCGCCGCACCGCGTCCAGGATGGTCAGCCCCTGGCCGACCAGACCCGCCGCGATCTCGCCCAGCCCGTCCGCCCCGTTGAGGACGTTGACGTTCGCCCCGGAGAGCCCGGAGGCGGCCTCCTTGACGATCTGCGGCAGTTGGTCGATCAGCATGCGGTCGAGCGCGACCCGGCCGTGTGAGGCCGCCGCCTCGGCCTGGATCTTCATCCGCTCCGCCTCGGCCAGCGCCACCACCCGGATCCGCTCGGCCTCCGCCTCCGCCGGTTTCACGATCTCGGCCACCAGCTGCTGCTGCCGCAGATCGGCCGCCCGCTGGGCCAACTCCGTCCGCGCGGCAAGCACTTCCTGCTGTGCGTGCGCCTCCGCCAGCGGTCCGGCCTGGGCGGCCTGCGCCTGGGCGCGGTCCACCTCGGCGTTGTACTGGGCCTGCACCACCGCCGTCTGTCGTGCGTACTCGGCCTGGTTGCGCGCCGCCTCCTGCTCCGCCTCGGCCGACGCCTGGCTGGCCTGCGCCTGGGCGATCTGGGCCTGCCGCTGGATGGCGGCCTTGTGCGGGGCGGACATCGCGTCGATATAGCCCGTGTCGCCGTCGTCGATCGACTGGATCTGCAACGAGTCCACGATCAGACCGATCTTCGCCATCTCCGCCTTGGAGGTGTCCAGCACCTCGGTGGCCAGCTTCTGCCGCTCGGTGATGAGCTCCTCGACCGTCATCGAGCCGATGATGGACCGCAGATGACCCGCGAAGATCCGCCCCGTCAGCACCGCCATCTGCTCCTGGTCGGAGAGGAACCGCTGCCCCGCGTTGACGATGGACTCGGTGTCATTGCCCACCTTGAACGCGATCACCGCGCGCACCGTCAGCGCGATGCCCTGTCGGCTGACGCACTTCTCCGCGACCTCGGCCTCACACATCGCCAGCGTCAGGAAGCGGACCTTGCGGAAGACCGGAAGCACGAACTTGCCGTGCCCGGTCACCACGCGAAACGGCGCACCCCCATGTCCTCGCCTGCCACCCGAGATCAGCATCGCCTGGTCGGGTGCGGGCACGCGGTAACCGAACATCCTTCGTCTCCTCAACCGGCGCCGCCGGCCCCGCCGGACGACGCGTTCAATGGATCGGTCCACTCGATGACGTCGACTTGGCGGGAGCCGCGGAAGTCGATCACGAGGACGGACGCGCCTTGCGGCAGCGGGTCGGAGGACCAGGCGAGGAATGTCTCCGAGCCGCCCCTGACGCGCACCAGGACCTCGCCGGGACCACTGGTACCACGGGTGCCGAGAAGCAGCACCCCGGTGCGACCGATCACAGGATCATCCGGTGTCATGCGGCAGCCCCCCGTCGTTCCGCTGCTGAAATCCGACGTTAGACCGTTTTCCCGGCGCCGGATACGGTTGTGCGCAGCGGGGATCGGGCGAACCGCCACCCGCGTGGACGGCCGCTACGAGGTGGCGTCCTTGGCGTCGGTGTCCTTGGCTCCGTCGGCCTTGGAGTCGGTGTCCTTGGAGTCGGTGTTTTTGGCGTCGGTGTCGCTGTCCGCGTCGGCCTTGCCCTCGGCTTCAGTTTCAGCCTCAGCCCCGGCGTCCTCCGAGTCCTCGAAATACGCGTCGAGCACCGCGTCCAGCTCCGCCGTCCAGTCCTTGAGGAGCTTGCGGGCCGGTGCCTCGACATCGGCGGTGTACCAGCGCCGGTTGGTCGTATAGACGGTGATCCCGAAGCGCTTGCCGAACCGCGGGGTGTCGACCTCCACCGCGCCGATCTCGTCCCATCCGAACTCGGCCTTCTCGCCGTCGAGTTCGAATACGACCCCTCGGCGCCCGGCTCGTATCGCACCGCGCCGGTCGGACACCTCGAAGACGGCCCCGCCGTCCTCGTCCGCGTCCGGGTCCTCGTCGTCGTCCGCTTCCCCGTCGGACGCGACGACGTCCTTCGACGCGTCGGCTTCGCCGTCGGACTCCGCCTCGGCCTCGACGCCCTCTTCCTCGTCGAGCTCCGGCTCGTCCTCGGCGGTGACTTCCTCCGGCGGCTGCTCCGCCGCTGCCTTGTCCGGGGCGTCCTCCTCCACATCGGCAGGGCGCGGGGACGTCAGGCCGGGGATGTACCCCGGATCCGTCCCGGCGGTGTGCATGGGCGGGATGATCGGTCCAGTGCTCTGCTCCACGGCCGGAAGTATTGCCGATAAACCTGTGCCGACGACAGGCAACCCCGGGGCCAATCGAGCCGACGCGGAAAAGCCGCAGGTTACGCGGAGCCGATTTCGGCGGGGCCGTAGCGGTCGCCCGGCGGGCGCGCCCCTTTACCGTACCTTTACTATGGATGTGGGGACACTTGACCTACCAGGGGCTTCGCCCCTGGATCCCCGGGGTCTGGGGCGGAGCCCCAGCAACGGGAAGGGGCGGGGAGGGGAACAGCCCGCCGCAGGCGTCAAGACCCGTCGGACACGCCCTAGCTGTGTTGTCCCAGCACTCTCCCAGCGACGTAAGGAGCACCGGACCCGCAATGGGCGAACCTCCCAGTACCACCCGTGCCATACCCCGCCCGCCCCTCAGCGGAGCACCCCTTGACGGGCAGACGAGGGTGGCACGGTGACCGAGATCCTGCTGCTTCTCCTCGCGCTGGCCCTCACCCTCGCCTGCGCGCTCTTCGTGGCCGCCGAGTTCTCCCTCACCACTGTCGAGCGTGGCGCCCTGGAGCGTGCCGCCGAAGCCGGTGAGCGCGGGGCCGACAGCGCGCTCACGGCCGTGCGCCGGCTGACGTTCCAGCTCTCCGGGGCCCAGCTGGGCATCACCGTCACCTCCCTGGTGATCGGCATGCTCGCCGAGCCCTCGCTGGCCGCCCTCCTCGAAACCCCGCTCACCGCGATCGGCCTGCCCGAGGGCGCGGCCTCGACGACCGCCGTGGTGCTGGGCGTGGCCGTCTCCACGGTGGTGCTGATGGTCGCCGGGGAGCTGGTGCCCAAGAACTGGGCCATCTCCCGCCCCCTGCACGTAGCCAAGGCGGTGGCTGCCCCGCAGCGCGCCTTCACCGCCGCCTTCGCCCCGCTGATCCACCACCTCAACAACACGGCCAACCGTCTGGTGCGTCGCATGGGCCTGGAGCCCGCCGAGGAACTGGCCTCCGCCCGTACGCCGGACGAGCTGGTCGCGCTGGCCCGCCACTCGGCCGCCGAGGGCGCGCTGGAGCAGGACGCGGCCGAGTTGTTCGTCCGTACGCTCCATCTGGGCGAGCTGACCGCCGAGAACGTGATGACCCCGCGCGTGGACGTCCAGGCGCTGGAGGCCCACGCCACCGCCGCCGACGCCGCCAACCTCACCCTGGCCACCGGGCGGTCCCGCTTCCCCGTCTACCGCGACACCCTGGACGAGGTGGTCGGCACCGTGCACATCCGCGACGTCCTCGCCCTGGACGCCGCCCGCCGCGCCACCACCCCCGTCACCGACCTGGCCACGCCCCCGCTCCTGGTGCCCGACAGCCTCCCGGTGGACCGGCTGCTGGACCGGCTGCGCCGTGCGCACACCATGGCCGTCGTCATCGACGAGTACGGGGGCACCGCGGGCATCGCCACCCTGGAGGACATCGTCGAGGAGGTCGTCGGCGACGTCCGCGACGAACACGACCGGGACGAGACCCCCGGCCTGGTGCCCCTCGGCCCCGGCGGCTGGGAGGCGGACGGCGGCGTACGGCTGGACGAGCTCACCGGCATCGGCCTGACCGCCCCCGAGGGCCCGTACGAAACCGTCGCGGGCCTCCTGGCCACCGCCCTGGGGCGCATCCCGGCCGCCGGGGACACCCTCGAGACGGACGACGGCTGGCAGCTCACGGTCCTGAAGGTGGACCACCACCGCGCCGACCGCGTACGGATCACGGAGGCCGCCAAGGCTGTCCAGACCGCCCAGTCCCCCGAGGCCGCCCGATGACCGTCGTCCAACTCACCATCGGCGCCCTCACCCTCCTCACCAACGCCTTCTTCGTCGGCGCCGAATTCGCCCTGATCTCCGTGCGCCGCAGCCAGATCGAACCGCGCGCCCAGGCGGGGGAGAAGCGGGCGCGCGGTGTGCTGTGGGCGCTTGAGCACCTTTCCGCGCTGATGGCCACCGCCCAGCTCGGCATCACCATCTCCTCCCTCGTGCTGGGCGCGGTCGCCGAACCGGCCATCGCCCATCTGCTGGAGCCCGGCTTTGACGCCGTTCACGTGCCGCACGCCCTGGTGCATCCGATCGCGTTCGTCATCGCGCTCACGGCGGCCACGTATCTCCATATGCTCATCGGCGAGATGGTCCCCAAGAACATCGCCCTCGCCGCGCCCGAGCGCACCGCGCTCCTCCTCGGCCCGCCGCTGGTGGCCCTCACCCGCCTCCTGCGCCCTGTCGTCTTCGGCGTCAACGCGTTCGCCAACGCGCTGCTGCGGCTGCTGAAGGTCGAGCCGAAGGACGAGGTCGAGTCGGTCTTCACCGACGATGAACTCATCCGGCTGGTACGGGACTCCAGCGACGCCGGACTGCTGGACAAGTCCGGCGGCGAGCGGCTGCGCGACGCCCTGGAACTGGGCACCCGGCGGGTCGGCGACATCCTCGTCCCCCTCGACGAGATGGTCACCGTCGACCACCGCGTCACCCCCGACCAAATGGAACGCACGGCGGCCGCCTCCGGCTGCTCCCGCCTCCCGGTCACCGGACCCGGCGGCGCCATCCTGGGCTATCTGCACATCAAGGACACCCTCGGCGTCGCCGACCGGGACCGCCCCTTCCCGCGCACCGCCGTCCACACCGTCCCCCGCGTGCGCGCCGACACCCCGCTGGACGACACCCTCACCACCATGCGCGCCACCGGCGCCCACCTGGCCGCCGTGACGTCCGAGACCGGCACGGTCCTGGGCTTCGTCACGATGACGGACGTCCTGGACGAACTCGTGGGCCCGGCCACCCCGGCGTAGCCGGGGGTGTCACACGGCGCGCTCAGGACGACGGCCGGACCGGACCGACCAGGGACGTAACCGCGCCGCTCAGGACGACGGCCGGACCGACCAGGGACGTAACCGCGCCGCTCAGGACGACGGCCGGACCGACGGATGAACCGACGGACGGTCCGGCCGTACGGAGAACGCCGTGTCCCCGGCCGTCGCCACGATCGCGTCCTTGACGAGCACCACCCTCGGCTCCGCGTCCTGCGCCGAGGTCCCGGGGTCGTTCAGCGCGGCCGTGCGCCACGCCTCCTTGCCGTCGTCCACGTTCAGCGCCAGCAGACGGCCGAAGCGGTTGGCGAAGTACAGCTGCCCGTACCGCCGGGACAGCACCGGCTCGGACAGGCTCTCCGTTTCCGTCACCCGCTGCCACAGCTCCCGGCCGCTGTCCGCCGCCACCGCGGTGACCGTTCCGTTGGGACGGACGAAGTAGACGGTGCCGTGCAGCAGGGTCGGCTTGCCGAGCACGGGGCGCCGCAGCGGGATCCGCGTGGTCTCGCCGGTGCGCGGATCCACCCGCACCATGGCGTTGTACGGGCGCTCGTACCCCGAGTCGTACACCTCCTTCGCGGTCTGCGGGATCAGGAACAGCGGCTTGCCCTGGACCGCGCCGAGGGTCAGCGCCTTCCGCGGGAGGGTGGTGAGGTGCTGCTGCGTGCCGTCGGAGGGGTCGAGCCGCAGCAGGTCGTACGGGCCCTCGGCGGCCAGGCCGTCGGAGCCGCTGGGCGCGCACAGGGCGTACGGCGCGCCACTCAGCGACGTCGGCTCGCAGAACTTCCCCTCGGGCGCAGGTGACTGCCACAGCCGCGCACCCGACGGCCCGTAGGCGACGAGCTCCCGGGCATCCGGCGACAGCGTCAGCACCCCGCCGCGGAACATGCGCACCGAGGCGGAGCCGCTGATGCTCCGCTCCCACCGCTGCTTCCGGGTGACGACGTCCAGGGCCACCACGAACCGCCCGCCCTCCTCCGACTCCCGGTAGGTGTAGACGATTCCGTCCCGCACCCCGATGGGCCGCGCCAGCTGGGGGCGGGTGCCCCACCGCCACTGGACGTGGCCGGTGGCGGCGTCGACCCTGGCGACCGTGAACCCTTTGCCGCCGCAGTACAGGGTGCGGCCGTCCTCCGGTGCGCATCCGGGCTCGTCGTAGACGAGGGGCGGCCCCTCGGTCCCGACCCGCAGCTCCGTCCGCCACGGCCGCCAGCCCTTGGGGAGCGAGGCGGGCTGCTGGGAGTGCGCGGCGTCGGCGGTGGCGGACGCGTCGCCCGACGAGTCCTTCATGCCGGGGGCGAAGACCGCCGCGGCGACGGTCAGCCCGGTGACCGCCAGGGCCACCCCGGCGGTGG
>NZ_JAAAYH010000491.1:0-6366 GCF_018035285.1 Streptomyces sp. MK37H
TCGGCGGACGGTGCGTCGTCGGAGGGCTCGGCGGCGGGCGGCTCCGTGACGGACGGCCGGGCGTCGGACGGCGGGGCGACGGCCTCCGCCTCCAGGTCGAGCAGCTCCACCACCTGCCGGCTCACCCGCTCGACCAGCGCCCCCGGCAGCCAGCCCGGCCGTGCCAGCCCCGAGGCGCCGTCCTCCGGGGCGAGGCGCCGCACGATCTGCTCGGGGGTGGGGCGGTCGGCCGGGTTCTTGGCGAGACACGCGGCGACCAGATCGCGCAGCTCCCCGGTCAGCTCGCGGCCGAACCGGGGCTCGTCGTGCACCACCTTGTACAGCAGCGCGGCCGAGGTGTCGCCCGGGAACGGCGGCTCACCGGTCGCCGCGTACGCCAGCACCGCGCCGAGCGAGAAGACATCGGCCGCGCCCTCGACGTTCTCGCCCAGGATCTGCTCGGGCGCCATATAGCCGGGCGAGCCGATCGAGGCGCCGGTCGAGGTCAGCGACACCGTGCCCTCGGTGGCCCGGGCGATGCCGAAGTCGATCAGCCGCGGACCGTCGAGCGCCAGCAGCACATTGGACGGCTTGACGTCGCGGTGGACCAGGCCGAGGGCGTGCACCGCGGCCAGTGCCTCGGCGAGCCCCGCGCCCAGCGCCCGCACCGACGACTCGGGCAGCGGCCCCTCGTCGGACACGGCCTGGTTGAGCGGAGGGCCCGCCACATAGCCGGTGGCCACCCACGGGATGCGTGCTTCCGGGTCGGCGTCCAGGACCGGCGCGGTGAAGGCGCCGCCGACCCGGCGCGCGGCGTCGACCTCGCGCCGGAAACGGGCGCGGAACTCCTCGTCCAGCGCGAAATGGGCGTGCACGACCTTCACCGCGACCGTGCGCCCGCCCGCGCTGCGGCCCACAAAGACCCGGCCCATACCGCCCGAACCGAGCCGACCGAGCAGCCGATAGGCGCCGATGACCTGCGGATCGTCCGCTCCCAGCGGATCCATCGCGTTGCCTCCCCCTCCGTGCGCCGGTCCAGCTTAGGGGGTGTTCCGGCCATCCACCGCAGGTCGTGCGGTCGGGAAGGTCAGCTGAGCAGCTCGACCCGGACGTCCGCGGGGTATCCGGTCGTCGGCCCCGTACGGCGGGCGAACTCGGCGATGCCCGCCAACTGCGCCTGGCCCAGGCTGAAGTCGAGGGTGGTGAAGTACCGCTCCAGCACCGACGCCTCGAGCTGCTCCCAGCGCGCCGCCTGTTCGGCGACCTTGCCGACCTCCTCCAGGGAGAGGTTCCGCGAGGACAGGAACGCCTCGTGGACCTGCCGGACGATCTCCGGCTCCCGCTCCAGATACTCGCGGCGGGCGGCCCACACCGCGAAGACGAAGGGGAGCCCGGTCCACTCCTTCCACATCTGGCCCAGGTCGTGGACCCGCAGGCCCAGCCGGGGCGCGTCATGGAGGTTGGCCCGCAGCGCGGCGTCGCCGATCAGCACCGCCGCCTCGGCCTCCTGCATCATCAGGCTGAGGTCGGGCGGGCAGGTGTAGTAGTCGGGGGCGAGTCCGTACCGCTCGGCGAGCAGCAGTTGGGCCAGGCGTACGGAGGTGCGCGAGGCGGAACCGAGTGCGACGCGCGCCCCGTTCAGCTGCTCCAGCGGCAGCTGCGAGACGATCACGCAGGACATGACGGGCCCGTCACAGCCCACCGCGATGTCGGGGAGCGCGACGAGATCGTCGGCATTGCGCAGATACTCCACCAGGCTGATCGGGCCGATGTCGAGATCGCCACTGACCAGCAGGTCGTTCAGGGCGTCGGGAGATGCCTTGGTGAGGTCGAAATCCAGGAGGGATCCGGTCCTGGCGAGGCCCCAGTACAACGGCATGCAATTGAGGTACTGGATGTGCCCCACTTTTGGCCGACTCAGCCGATGGCCGCCGGGCGGTCTGAGGCTTTCTGAGGCGTCCTGTGTACTCCGCGAGGGGGAACTCGGTGAATTGTCCACGTCTCGGAGGCTAGCCCCGCTCGCCCCGGGTAATGGCGGCGGGGTGGTCCGGTAGCCTTGTGCTGACTGGCACGTAGCCGCTCGACCTGCGATCTTATCCACCTTCGAGGCCCGGGAAACCCCTCGTTTTCGTGATCTTCGGCTCTTTCCTCGCGCACACGGAGCGTGCTAGGCTCGCCGCAAGTTGCAGTTTGGTTTCCTTGCAGTACAGAGCCTGCGGAGCATGTAACCGCAGGCTTTTGTAGTTTTCAGACTTCTTGCAGGTTCTGGAGCAGGGCAACCCTTTGGCCCAAGGAGGGCTTATGGCTACCGGAACCGTCAAGTGGTTCAACGCCGAGAAGGGCTTCGGCTTCATCGCCCAGGACGGCGGCGGCCCCGATGTCTTCGTTCACTACTCCGCGATCAACGCGACCGGCTTCCGTTCTCTCGAGGAGAACCAGGCCGTGACCTTCGACGTCACCCAGGGGCCGAAGGGTCCGCAGGCGGAGAACGTCAGCGCCGTCTGATTCAAGCAGCACCACCCAAGGAGCCCTGCTCCCCGCCCGGCGGGGAGGCGGGGCTCCTGCCTTTTGGGGCCCGTGGCTTGGGGGCCCGTGGCTTAGGAGCCCTGCCTTGGGGGGCCTGTGCCTTGGGGCCCCTGCCGGGAGCCCCTGCCTGGATGTGATCAGTCCTCCAGCAGCCGGAAGTCGGCGAAGTCGAAGCCCGGGGAGACCACACAGCTCACCAGGACCTCTTCGTCCGCCTCCGGACGGGCCGCCTGCCAGACGCCCGGCGGGATGACGACCTGGGGGCGCTGGCCGGAGGCGACATCGGGGCCCAGGAGCACCTCCGTGGGGGCCGCCTCCGGGGCGTCGCCCGTACCGCCCATCCGGAGCCGCAGCGGGCCGCCGCTGTGCCACAGCCACAGCTCGGCCGAGCGCACCACATGCCAGCGGGACTCCTCACCGGGAGTCAGCAGGAAGTAGATCGCCGTGGCGGTCGCGCGCTCGCCGTCGTACCCCGGCGGCCGCACCGTGACATCGCTGCGCCAGGTCTCCCGGTACCAGCCGCCCTCCGGATGGGGCTCGAGACCGAGCCACTGGGCCGTCGCGGGCCGTCGGGTCGTGGCCATGTCGCTCCCCGCTCTCACACGTCCGTCCGGGCCCGTCGAGAATAGCCCGTAGGGCCTCACGCCCTCCTCAAGGCCCTCACCGCCGCCCCTATAGCGCTCACGTCACCCTTACGGCGCTCACGCCGTGTAGGGGACCCGCGACGCACCGCTGACGCGGGGTACCCGCTCGGGCTACGGTTTTGACCATGGGGCGCGGGCGGCGGACGGTGACGGTGCACCATGTGCGGGCCGCGCTGCGCGGTGCGCAGCGGCTCGGCCTCGACACCGTCCCCCTGCTCCAGCGGGCCCGGATACCCCCGCTGCTGCTCACCGACGACCGCGCCCGCGTCTCCCCCGAGCAGTTCGCCCGGCTGGTGCGCGCCCTGCACCGGGCCACGGGGGACGAGTTCCTGGGGCTGGGGACCATCCGCAGCCGGCCCGGCACCTTCGCGATGATGTGCTACGCCTCGCTGGGCTGCCCCGACCTCGGCACGGCGGTGGAGCGCGGCGCCCGCTTCTACCGGCTCTTCCCCGGCGGCCCCAATCTGGCCCTGGAGCGCGGCGCGGGCCGGGGCCGGGATGCGGTGTTCGCCCTGCGCGGCGGGCTGGGCCCGCATGAGGACGCCCTTACGGCGGCCGAGAACCATATCGTCGCCGAATGGCTCATGCTCATCTGGCACCGGGTCGCGGGCTGGCTGATCGGGCGCCGGATCCCGCTGCTGTGGGCCCAGTTCGCGTATCCCCCGCCCCCGTACGCCGAGGACTACGAGCCGCTCTTCGGCTGCCCGCCCCGGTTCGGAGCGCCGCGCACCGCGGCCGGTTTCGACCACCGCTGGCTGTCCGCCCCCGTCGTCCAGGACGAGTCCACGCTCCAGACGCTGCTGCGGCACGCGCCCGCCGGGCTGCTCAGCCGCCGCGACTACGGGACGACCGTCGCCGAGCAGGTGCGGCACGCGCTCACCGGCGCGGTGCGGACGCGCGGCGGCCCGGCCGACGGCCCACGCGCCCGGCACACCGCGCGGCTCCCGGAGCTGCCCGAGGTCGCCGCCCGGCTGGCGGTCAGCCCGGCGACGCTGCGGCGGCGGCTGCGCGAGGAGGGCACGTCCTTCCAGGAGCTCAAGGACACCGTGCGGCGTGACGAGGCGGTCAGCAGCCTGGCCGAGGGGGTCGAGCCCATCGCCGATCTGGCCTTACGGCTGGGCTTCTCCGAGGACACGGCGTTCCACCGGGCGTTCCGGCGCTGGACCGGGACAACACCGGGCGCATACCGACATGAGACGTGGAGTCAGCACATCTGAGCGCCGCGGTCAGCCACAGACGCCCCGCTCGTCCCTACGGTCCTCGCAGAGCGACTCAGCACCACCAACAAGGCGCACCACCCGCACCGTTGGGAGAACCGTATGCGCGTCCGCACCACCGTACTCGCCGGCCTCGCCGCCCTCGCCCTGACCTCGGCGCTACCCGCCGCCCCGGCCGCCGCCGCATCGGGTGTCCCGGCCGCCGGCACCGGCAGACCCGGCGACATCGTCACCTCCGCTCCCACCGCCTTCCGCACCCAGCCCGGTGTGCCGACCACCGCCAAGGCATGGCACATCACCTACCGCTCGACCACCGCCACCGGCCGCCCCGACATCGTCTCCGGCACGGTCCTCGTCCCCGACGACGGCGAACAGGGCCCCCGGCCGCTCCTCACCTGGGGCATCGGCGCCGTGGGCCTCGCCGACGACTGCGCGGTGTCCGGCCGGTTCCCGCAGGGCACCTCGAGCGAGGCCCAGCTGATCGACCTGGCGCTGCGCCGCGGCTGGGCCGTCGCCGTCACCGACTACGAGGGCCTGGGCACCCCGGACGACCACACCTATACGGCCGGCCGGTCCGAGGGCCATGCCGTCCTGGACGCGGCGCGAGCCGCCCAGCGGCTTCCGGAGGCCGGGCTCTCACCGGACGCGCCCGTGGGCATCATGGGCTACTCCCAGGGCGGCCAGGCGGCCGGCTGGGCCGCCGAACTGCACGCCTCGTACGCCCCCGAGCTGCGGCTGAAGGGCACGGTCGCCGGAGGCGTGCCCGCCGACCTCCCCGCGACGCTGGAGTACAACGACGGCGGACCGGGCGCCGGGCTCGCCCTTATGGCGCTCACCGGACAGGACGCGGCCTTCCCCGCGCTGCGGCTCGACTCGTACCTCAACGACCGAGGCCGCGGCTATGTGGACTTCATGAAGCGGAACTGCGTGTCGCTCAGCACCATCGGCGGGCTCTTCCAGCACAGGTCCGAGGTGACCGTAAGGGACCCATTGGCCAGTCCGGCCTGGCAACTCGCGCTGGGCGGCTCCTTCTTGGGCACCCGCTCCCCCGACCACCCCGTCTACCTCTACCAGGGCGTGGTGGACGAGCTGATCCCGTACCGGGTCGGCGCGGCGCTGCGCGACCGCTGGTGCGCCCGGGGTGTGCCGGTGGAGTGGAAGGACTATCCGCTGGACCATGTCACCACGGCGGTGACCGGGATACCGACGGCTCTGGAGTGGATGGCCGGACGCCTGGCGGACGAGCCGACGCGGGGCAACTGCGCCGCGTGAGGCCCCGCTGACGAGCCGAAGCGGGGCAACTGCGCCGCGTAAGGCCCGGCTGACGAGCCGAAGCGGGGCAACTGCGCCGCGTAGGGCCCGGCTGACACCGTACGACGCCGCCCCACCCGTCAGCCGACCCGCTCGGGCGACCACCCCTGCCCCTGGAGCAGGTTCCCCAGCCCGGCCCAGGCGAAGTTCATCAGGGTGGCCGCGGCCTCCTTGGCCGACGGCCCACCCGCTCGCCCGTCCGCCGTCCAGTCCGCGAGCGACTCGGCCGCGCCCACCAGCGCGTGCGCGAGCCCGGACACCTCGGTGCCCGCGAGGGTCCGGGCGCGCGCCGCCCCGCGTGCCTGCTCCCGCGCCGCCGCGCCTATCAGCTGCGTCACGAACGCCACGATCTCCGCCCGCATCGCGACCACTTCACGGGCGAAGGACCGCCCCTGCGTACGGGCCTGCACATGCAACAGCGTCCAGCCGTCGGGATGTTCGGCCGTGTGCGCGAAGAAGCCGCTCAGCCCGCTCCACAACTGCCGGTCGGCGGGCGCGTCCCGCTCCACGGCGGCCCGGACCGCGGTCACCAGCGCCGCTGCCTCCCGCCGTATGCACGCCGTGAACAGCTCGTCCTTGGAGTTGAGATAGAGATAGACCAGCGGTTTGGAGACCCCGGCCAGCTCGGCGATGTCGTCCATCGAGGCGTTCTGATAGCCGCTGCGCGCGAAGGCCCGCACCCCCGCGTC
>NZ_JAAAYH010000492.1:0-6347 GCF_018035285.1 Streptomyces sp. MK37H
TCCGCGCGCGAGCGACTGCAGAAAACCCGCTCCCAGCTCCCGCTTGGCCATCCGCGCGGGGTCCTCGCCCACGGCCATCGGTGCCGCGCCCGCGACGCCCCGCGCCCGCTCGGCGGCGGGGCCGTCGCCCGGGACCCGGGCCGACGGGCCCGGTGACGGACCGCCCGGGGCCGACCCCGTGCGAGCTTCACCCGCCACGGGCGGCCCTCCGTCGGCTCCCGCGGCGGCCGGGCCGGGCGGTGTGGTGCCCGCCGCACCCGCGCCGCCACTCCCGCCGCCTCCCCCGCGCGGCGCGCCCGCAGACGATCCGGACGGGCCGAGCGCTCCCACGGCCCGAGGAACCGAAGCGGCCGAAGCGGCGAGGCGTCGCCGTGGAGCCGCCAAAGCCGCCTCCATCGCGGGAACTTCCGCGCCCAGCGGCCCCAGCACCGCCGCCCGCAGCGAGTCCACGTCATGGCGGCTGGTGTGGCTGACCACGTTGACCGCGCAGACGATACGGCCCGAGACGTCCCGTACCGGAACGGACACCGCCACCAGGCCCGGTTCGATCAGCTGGTCGTCGACGGCCCAGCCGTCGCGGGCGGCCTCCTTGACGCGGGCCTCGAAGTCCTCGCCGGAGGCGGGCCGGTGGCGGGGCGGGACGGCCGGGAACGCGGTGTCCAGGGGGTCCTCGGCGCGGCGGGCGCGCCAGGCGGCCCAGTCGGCCCCGGACCACTCGGCGGCGAAGAGCGCGCCGGGCGAGCAGCGCTCGGCGGGGAGCAGATCGCCGATCCGGAAGGCGAGGGACATGGTGCGGCGACGGGTGACCTGGACGACGAAGCGCACCCCGCCGCCGTCGGGGACGGCGACCGAGACCGACTCGTCGAGCCCGTCCGCGAGCCGCTCGGCGAACGGGCCGAGGGCGGCGGGCAGTCCGCTCGCGGCCAGATACGCGTTGCCCAGCTCCATCAGCCGGACCGCGAGGCCGATGTCGCGGCCGTCGAGCGTGACGTAACCGAGCTGTTCGAGCGTGCCCACGACGCGGTCGACCACGGACCGGGCGAGCCCCGTGCCGCGCACGAGATCGCCGGGCCGGACCGTCGTCTGTCCCTCGTGCGCGGCAAGCCGGGTCAGCTCGCGCAGCACGGCGAGGCCGCGCTCAAGAGGCCCGACGGGGCCATTGACAGGTGGTGGCACCGGGCTGAAACTCATCACCAGCCGATTATGAACGAAGTTTCATTCAGCGAACAAGTGGCGAAGGCGAAGCGGGCCGCATGGATCACCACAGCGACATGGACCACCACAGCAAGGGGACGATGTGATGCGCACGACCGTCGGCATCATCGGCGGCGGACCCGCCGGGCTGCTGCTCGCCCGGCTGCTGCACCGCGCCGGGATCGACTGCGTGGTGCTGGAGAGCCGGGACCGGGCGTATGTCGAGCGGCGCCAGCGGGCCGGGATCCTGGAGCAGGGCACCGTGGATGTGCTGCGGGAGTGCGGCGCCGGCGGGCGGCTGGACCGCGAGGGGCTGCCCCACCAGGGCATCGAGCTGCGCTTCGAGGGCCGCGGCCACCGCGTGGACTTCCCCTCCGCCACCGGGGGCAAGTCGGTGACGGTCTACGCCCAGACCGAGATCGTCAAGGATCTGATCGCGCTCCAGCTGGAGGAGCCGGGCGGTCCCCCGCTGCTGTTCGGGGCCGAGGCGCTGGCCATCGAGAAGCCGGACTCCGCCGCGCCCGTCATCCGCTTCCGCCACGAGGGCCGCGAACAGACCCTGAGCTGCGACTACGTGGCGGGCTGCGACGGCTTCCACGGCATCGCCCGGCGCACGATCCCCGCCGACCGGGTGCGCGCCTTCGAGCACGCCTACCCCTACTCCTGGCTCGGTGTGCTGGCCGATGTGGCGCCGTCCTGCGAGGAGCTGATCTACGCCCGCCATCGGCGCGGCTTCGCCCTGCACAGCATGCGCTCCCCCCACGTCTCCCGGCTCTACCTCCAGGTGCCCAACGGCACCGACCCGGACGACTGGTCCCATGAGCGGATCTGGGACGAGCTGTCGGCCCGCTTCGCGCTCGACGGGGACTGGACGCTGGAGCGCGGCCCGATCACCGCCACCTCCGTCACCCCGATGCGCAGCTTCGTCCAGGAGCCGATGCGCCACGGCCGGCTCTTCCTGGCGGGCGACGCGGCGCACATCGTGCCGCCCACCGGCGCCAAGGGGCTCAATCTGGCCGTCACCGATGTGATCACGCTGGCCCGTGCGCTGATCCACCACCAGGAGACCGGCTCGCCCGAGCTGCTGGACGGCTATTCGCGGACCTGTCTGCGCCGGGTGTGGCAGGCCGAGCGGTTCTCGTACTTCATGACCGACACGCTCCACCGGCGCCCGGACGAGAGCCCGTTCGAGGACCGGGAGCGGATCGCGCGGCTGGAGCGGATCGCCTCCTCCCCCACCGCCTCCGCCGAGCTCGCCGAGAACTACGTCGGCCTCCCGCTGTCATGACCGCCTCCGGCCCCCTCACTCCCATCAGCCCACCGGGCGCCCGCGCCACCGGCGGCCGGGACGGCGGCCGCTCGGTCGCGGGCCGGATGCTGGCGGTCCTCGACGCGTTCGACGCCTCGAACCGCTCGCTGTCCCTCACCGCCCTCGCCCGGCGCGCCGGGCTGCCGCTGGCCACCGCGCACCGGCTGGTCGCCTCGCTCACCCGCTGGGGCGCCCTGGAGCGCGACGCCACCGGGGCGTACCACATCGGGCTGCGGCTGTGGGAGGTGGCGACGCTCTCGCCGCGCGGGGTCGGGGTGCGCGAGGCGGCCCTGCCGTTCATGGAGGACCTGTACGAGGCCACCCACGAGAACGTCCAGCTCGCCGTGCGGGACGGCCTGGAGGTGGTCTATGTCGAGCTGATCTCGGGACACTCGGCGGTCCAGGTCCGCACCCGGGTCGGCAGCCGCTGGCCGCTGCACGCGACCGGCGTCGGTCTTGTGCTGCTCGCGTACGGGCCGCCACGGCTGTACGAGCGGGTGTGCGCCCGCCCGCTGCGCCGCTACACCGAGATGACGATCCAGGACCCGCACCGGCTGCGGACCGCCCTGGCCGAGGTGCGGCGCACCGGGATCGCGGTCAGCGACCGGCAGATCACCATGGACGGGCTGTCCATCGCCGCTCCGGTGCGCGGACCGGGCGGGGAGGTGGTGGCCTCACTGTCGGTGGTGGTACCGGCCGCGGAGGGGCGGGCCCCGGGGCTGATCCCGGCCGTACGGGTCGCCGCGCACGGCATCTCCCGTACTCTCGCCGCCGCCCGGGGGCAAGACCCCGTCGCGGAGGCTTCCGGTCGGTGAAAGACCCGCGAACGCGCCTTGCCGCGCCCGATGTCCGGCCACATTCTGTGTGGCACCAACCGAGCCGCCGAGCCTGAACCCCCAGGCCCGAGAGGGGACATGGAGACATGCCCGAAGTGACCGCAGAGCCCACCGCGCAGGGCCGGGAGGCGCCCCGCGGCGGCTGGCAGCCGTATCACACCCTGTGGGCCATGCTGCTGGGCGGCTGGCTCTTCTCGTACGCCGACCGCACCATCACCGGCCCCGTCGTCACCTGGCTGATCGAACACGACCACGGCATGCTGGGCTCCGCCAGCCATCCGCACGCGCTCGGCGGTCTGATCGGCAGCCTCTTCTTCGCGGGCTACATGCTCACCCAGTTCCCCGGCGGCTATCTCGGCGACCGCTTCGGGCACCGCACCATGCTCGCGGTCTCGCTGCTGTGGGCGGGGGTCGCGACGCTGGCCAGCGGGCTGATGAGCGGGCTGATCGCCTTCGTGGTGCTGCGGGTGCTGACCGGGCTCGGCGAGGGCGTCTTCTACTCCAACGACCGCTCGCTGATCGCCCAGCGCACCCCGCCCGCCAAGGCCGGTCTTGGCATGGGCGTGGCCATCACCGGGCTGTCCATCGGGCTGACGATCGCGACCATCAGCGCCCCGTACCTGATCGACTGGGGCGGGGAGGTGTTCGGCGAGGAGGACGCCTGGCGGATGCCGTTCCTGGTGCTCGGCGCCGCGACGCTCGCGTTCGGCTGGGCCACGGCGGTCTATATGCGCCGCATCGGCGGCCCGCTCAAGGCCACCGGCTCCACACTGCGGCTGCTGGGGATCTCGGCGGTGCTGTGCGCCGCGGTCATGGCGGTCTATCTGATCGCCGACGGGGCGGGGATGCCGAGCTGGGGCGTGGCCATCCTCGAGTGCGTGCTGGCGTTCGTGCTCATCGGGGCGATCTTCGCCCGGCGCAGCGGCCGGCTGGGCGCGGTCTCGCGGAACCGCAATGTGCTGCTGCTCAGCTTCGCCTTCATCGCGGTCATGTGGAATCTGTGGTTCTTCAGCTTCTGGTCGGTGTCGATCGTCGCGGACGCCGCCCACAGCTCGTTCCAGAACGCCGCGCTGGTGGCCACCTTCAACGCGGGCGCGGGGATCCTCGGCTTCCCGGCGGGGGGCATGCTCTCGGACCGGGCGAAGGCCCGGGGGTGGGGGCGGCGTCCGCTGCTGATCGCGTTCACCGTGGTCCAGGGGGTGCTGGTGCTGGTGTTCGCCGCGTATCTGCAGACCCATGAGAAGCCCTCCCTCTGGGTGATGTCCGTTCTGCTCTTCGTCTCCAGCCTGTTCTTCAACGCGCTCCAGCCGATGGCGCACGCGCTGCTGAACGACGTGGTGGACGCGGCCGAACGCGGCGCGGCCTTCGGGCTGTTCAACCTGGTCGGGGAGATCGGCGCGGTGGTCAGCCCGGCGCTCAGCGGCACCCTCTTCGACCATTACGGCAGCTGGACGAACGCGGTCTACATCGACGGCGCGCTGATGCTCGTCAGCGCCGTGCTCTACATGCTGATCCGGGAGCAGACCTCGCGCGCTTAACTTGGTGCCCTATAGCCGGACATCCAGTGGCGGAGGGGCATACATGGCGGCGGCACGACGCATGGTGGTCATCGGAGGCGACGCGGCGGGCATGTCCGCCGCGTCGCGGGCGCGCAGACTCAAGAGCCGGGGCGAGCTGGAGATCCTCGCCTTCGAGCGCGGCCAGTTCACCTCGTACTCGGCCTGCGGCATCCCGTACTGGGTCGGCGGGCTGGTGAACGGCCCGGACGAACTGGTCGCCCGGACGCCCGAGACCCACCGGGGCCGCGGAATCGACGTACGGACCCACACCGAGGTCGTCGAGATCGACCTCGCCGGGCAGCGGGTCCTGGCGCGGGACCTCGATCCGCGCGGCGAGGGCGAGCAGTGGTACGGCTTCGACGACCTGGTCATCGCGACCGGCGCCCGGCCGCGCCGCCCCGGGATGCCCGGGATCGACGCCCCCGGCGTCCACGGGGTGCAGACCCTGGACGACGGGCGGGCGCTGCTGGAGTCCCTGGAGGCCACCCCGGTCGAGCGGGCGGTGGTGATCGGCGCCGGGTACATCGGGGTGGAGATGGCCGAGGCGCTCATGCAGCGCGGCGCCCAGGTGACCGTCCTGGAGCGCGGTGAGCAGCCGATGTCCACGCTCGACCCCGACATGGGACGGCTGGTGCGCGACGCGATGTCGGGGCTCGGCATCGACACCGTGACCGGCGCGGAGGTCACCGAGGTGGTCACGGGCGAGGACGGCCGGGTGCGGGCGGTTGCCACCAAGATGAGCGAATACCCCGCCGACCTGGTGGTCCTGGGCCTGGGGGTGGCCCCGGAGACCGGGCTCGCCCAGGAGGCGGGGCTTCCGGTGGGCGAGTACGGCGGGCTGCTGACCGATCAGGCCATGCGGGTGCGCGGTTACGACAACATCTGGGCGGGCGGTGACTGTGTCGAGGTCCTCGACCTGGTGTCCGGCCGCACCCGGCACATTCCGCTGGGCACCCACGCCAACAAGCACGGGCAGGTCATCGGCTCCAATGTGGGCGGCGACTACGCGACCTTCCCCGGTGTCGTCGGCACGGCCGTCAGCAAGGTCTGCGATCTGGAGATCGCCCGCACTGGGCTGCTGGAGGCCGAAGCGGCCGCCGTGGGGCTCCAGTTCGAGGCGGTCACGATCGAGGCGACCAGCCGCGCCGGGTACTACCCGGAGACCCGGCCGATGACGGTGAAGATGCTCGCCGAGCGGCGCACGGGACGGCTGCTCGGCACGCAGATCGTCGGCCGCGAGGGCGCGGGCAAGCGGGTGGACGTCGCGGCGGTCGCGCTGACCGCCGGGATGACGGTGGAGCGGATGACGGCGCTGGACCTGGGCTACGCCCCGCCGTTCTCGCCGGTGTGGGACCCGGTGCTGGTGGCGGCGCGCAAGGCGGCGGCGACAGTGAGGGCGACCGGATCGTGACGCCTGCGGCGGGCCTTTCCCCTACCCGCCCCTTCCCG
>NZ_JAAAYH010000493.1:0-6334 GCF_018035285.1 Streptomyces sp. MK37H
ATCTTCGTGGCGGTGGCGGTCTGTGTGGCCTCCGTGGTGGATCTCGCCGCCCGCCGCACCCATCAGGCCGCCCGGCTGCGCGCCGAGTCCGAGATACTGTCCTTCCTCGCGGGCAGCGTGCTGCGCGGCGAGACCAGCCTGGAGGCGCTGCTGGAGCGGGTCCGCGAGACGTTCGCCATGGACTCCGTCGCGCTGCTGGAGCGGGAGAGCGACGTCGCCCCCTGGACCTGCGCGGGCAGCGTCGGCGGCCACGGCGGCACCCCGCCGCCCGAGCGGCCCGAGGACGCGGAGGTGGACATGCCGGTCGGCGACCATATGGCGCTCGCGCTCTCCGGCCGGGTCCTGCCCGCCGAGGACCGCCGGGTGCTCGCCGCCTTCGCCGCCCAGGCCGCCGTCGTCCTCGACCGGCAGCGGCTGGCCCAGGAGGCCGGGCAGGCCCGTGAGCTGGCCGAGGGGAACCGCATCCGCACCGCCCTGCTCGCCGCCGTCAGCCACGATCTGCGCACCCCGCTCGCGGCCATCAAGGCGGCCGTGAGCTCCCTGCGCGCCGATGACGTGGCCTGGTCGGCGGAGGACGAGGCCGAGCTGCTGGAGGGCATCGAGAGCGGCGCCGACCGGCTGGACCACCTGGTGGGCAACCTCCTGGACATGTCCCGGCTGCAGACCGGCACCGTCACCCCGCTCATCCGGGAGATCGACCTGGACGAGGTGGTGCCGATGGCACTCGTCGGTGTCCCGGAGGCCGACGTCGCCCTCGACATCCCCGAGGAGCTGCCGATGGTCGCGGTCGATCCCGGGCTGCTGGAGCGCGCCGTCGCCAACATCGTGGAGAACGCGGTGAAGTACAGCCCGCCGGACCGCCCCGTGCTGGTCTCCGCGAGCGCCCTCGGCGACCGGGTGGAACTGCGCGTGGCCGACGGCGGGCCGGGCGTGCCGGACAGCGAGAAGGACCGTATCTTCGAGCCCTTCCAGCGCTACGGGGACGCCCCGCGCGGCGCCGGGGTCGGCCTCGGGCTCGCCGTCGCCCGCGGCTTCGCCGAGGCCATGGGCGGGCGGCTGACCGCCGAGGACACCCCCGGCGGCGGGATGACCATGGTGCTCACGCTGCGCGTCGCCCGCGACCGCCCGCCGGCCGCCCCCGGCCTCCCGGTCCAGGTCGGCTCCACGTCAGGCACAACGACACGGAAAGGCAGGCCCGCCAGATGAACCGGGTGCTCGTGGTGGACGACGAGCCGCAGATCGTGCGCGCCCTCGTGATCAACCTGAAGGCGCGCAAGTACGAGGTGGACGCGGCGTCGGACGGCGCCACCGCACTCCGGCTCGCCGCCGCCCGCCATCCCGATGTGATCGTGCTCGACCTCGGCCTGCCCGATATGGACGGGGTGGAGGTGATCAGGGGCCTCCGGGGCTGGACCCGGGTGCCGATCCTGGTGCTCTCCGCCCGTCAGACCTCGGACGAGAAGGTCGAGGCACTCGACGCCGGTGCGGACGACTACGTCACCAAGCCGTTCGGCATGGACGAGCTGCTCGCCCGGCTGCGCGCGGCCGTCCGCCGCGCCGAGCCCGTCGGGCGGCCGGAGGACTCGGTGGTGGTGGAGACCGACGCGTTCACCGTCGACCTGGCCGCCAAGAAGGCCCATCGCGACGGCCGCGATGTGCGGCTGACCCCCACCGAATGGCATCTGCTGGAGGTCCTGGTGCGCAACGCCGGCCGCCTGGTCAGCCAGAAGCAGCTGCTGCAGGAGGTCTGGGGCCCCTCGTACGGCACCGAGAGCAACTACCTGCGGGTGTACATGGCGCAGCTGCGCCGCAAGCTGGAGGCCGACCCCTCGCATCCGCGCCACTTCGTCACGGAACCGGGCATGGGGTACCGCTTTGAGCGGTGAGGACGCGAGGCGGGTGTCCGGCCGGGGGTCCGGGGGTTGCCCCCGGGGGATGCTGTGTCACCGAGCCGGGCATGGGCTACCGGTTCGAGCGATGAGCGCGGGGACGGCGTTTCGGCGATGGCGCACCGGTACGCTGGCCGTATGAGTTCCGTACGCCACCCCTCCGACGGGGCTGACAGGGGAGACAGGTCCGACAAACCGGTCGGCCGGTTCCGGCGGATGCTGGACCGGCTGTCGAGCTCCCAGGAGGAACTGCACTCCGCCGAGTTGCAGCAGGACGCGGAGGCCGCGGGCTGCACCAAGATCGGCGACTGCGGTGACCGTCAGATCGTCAAGGTGACGGGCACGCTGCGCACGGTGACCCTCAGGCCGCGGGCCGGAGTTCCCGCGCTGGAGGCGGAGCTCTTCGACGGCACCGCCGCGCTGGACGTGGTGTGGCTGGGCCGTCGCTCCATCATCGGGATAGAACCGGGGCGCAAGCTGATCGCCTCGGGCCGGATCTCCATGAGCCATGGGCGCCGGGTGCTGTTCAATCCGAAGTACGAACTCCGACCGCTCGGACAGGAGTAGCCGGTGACGCCAGACGACAAGACGCCCCCGACCGGGCACCGACGCACCGCCGCCGACAGCAGGACGGCGGCGGACACCGCGCTCCTGGAGGCGTTCGGCGGGGTGCGGGGCATGGTGGACACCACCGTCCCCGGTCTGGTCTTCGTCCTGCTGTACACGATCAAGCGGGACATCCACCTCGCCGCGATCGCCGCGCTGGGCCTCACCGTGCTGCTCGGGCTCGCCCGGCTGGTGCGCAAGGAGACGCTGAAGCACGCCTTCAGCGGGATCTTCGGGGTCGCGTTCGGCGCGATCTTCGCGATGATGTCCGGCGACGCGAAGAACTTCTATCTGCCGGGCATGCTCTACACCCTGGGCCTGGCGATCGCCTACATCCTCTCGGCGATCTTCCGCTTCCCGCTGATCGGGGTCCTGCTCGGGCCGATGCTGAAGGAGAACCTCTCCTGGCGCACCCGCAACCCGGGCCGGTTCCGCGCCTACACCCGGTCCACCTGGGCGTGGGGGCTGATCCTGCTGGCCAAGTCGGCGGTGCTGTTCCCGCTCTACTGGTGGGGGGACGCCACTCAGCTCGGCTGGGTCAAGGTCGCGCTCGGCATTCCGCCGTTCCTGCTCTGCGTCTATCTGACCTGGATCTTCCTGGCCAAGGCCCCGCCGCCGATCGACGTCATCGCGGAGATGGAGGCGGAGGAGAAGGCCGAGCGGGAGCGCGAGCGGACGAAGGCCGAAGCCGACAAGATCGCCGATCCGCTGCTCTCGGAGTGGACCGGCCAGATCGTGTCCGAGGCCCGTACCGAATCCGCCGACCGGCAGCCGCCCCGGCACTGAGACCCGCCGCCCTGGGCTCCCGAGCCGGGAGCCCAGGGCGGGAGCTCACGGCCTAACCGGCGGCGTCCTGGCGCTGGACGGACAACAGCTGCTCGAGCTGCTCCTCGCGCGCCTGTGCCGCGACGAACAGCAGCTCGTCCCCGGCCTCCAGCACATCGTCCTTGTTCGGGGTCAGCACGCGGGTGCCGCGGATGATGGTGACCAGCGTGGTGTCCTCGGGCCACTCCACATCGCCGACCCGGGTGCCCACCAGCGCCGCCTCCGGCGGCAGCGTCAGCTCCACCAGGTTGGCGTCGCCGTGGCTGAAGCGGAGTAGCCGCACCAGATCGCCGACGCTCACCGCCTCCTCGACCAGCGCCGACATCAGACGCGGGGTGGAGACGGCCACATCGACGCCCCACGCCTCGTTGAACAGCCACTCGTTCTTGGGGTTGTTGACCCGGGCGACCACCCGGGGCACCCCGTACTCGGTCTTGGCGAGCAGCGAGACGACCAGGTTGACCTTGTCGTCACCGGTGGCCGCGATGACCACGTTGCAGCGCTGAAGTGCCGCCTCGTCCAGCGAGGTGATCTCGCACGCGTCGGCCAGCAGCCATTCGGCCTGCGGCACCCGCTCCACCGAGATGGCGGTCGGCGCCTTGTCGATGAGGAGCACCTCGTGCCCGTTCTCCAGCAGCTCGCTCGCGATGGAACGCCCCACGGCGCCCGCACCGGCAATGGCAACTCTCATCGGCCGGCCTCCTCGGGACCCTTTTCAAAGGCCGCCTCGACCTTCTCGACCTCGTCGGTGCGCATCATCACATGCACCAGGTCGCCCTCCTGGAGCACCGTCTCGGAGATCGGCAGCATCGCCTCGCCGAGCCGGGTGAGGAACGCGACCCGCACACCGGTCTCCTCCTGGAGCTTGCTGACCTTGTGGCCCACCCACGAGGGGGAGATGTGCACCTCGGCCAGCTGGACCCCGCCACTGGGGTCCCGCCACAGCGGCTCCGCGCCGGACGGCAGCAGCCGCCGCAGCATCTGGTCGGCGGTCCAGCGCACCGTGGCCACGGTCGGGATGCCGAGGCGCTGATAGACCTCGGCGCGGCGGGGGTCGTAGATCCGGGCCGCCACGTTCTCCACACCGAACATCTCGCGGGCCACCCGGGCCGCGATGATGTTGGAGTTGTCGCCGCTGCTGACCGCGGCGAAGGCCCCGGCCTCCTCGATGCCCGCCTCGCGCAGGGTGTCCTGGTCGAAGCCGACGCCGGTCACCCGGCGCCCGCCGAAGCCCGCGCCGAGGCGGCGGAAGGCGGTGGGGTCCTGGTCGACGACCGCGACCGTGTGCCCCTGTTGCTCCAGGGTCTGGGCGAGGGCGGCGCCCACCCGGCCACAGCCCATGATCACGATATGCATGCGTCCTACCCCGCACTCCTGATGACCGTGCCGACCTGCGCAAACACCCTGCTCACATCTTCCTTCCAGGACCTACGGGGCGACAGCGGGGCGGGACCCCGATGCCGGTGCCCGGGGACGACGGGAATCGGCCGCCACGGCACCTGTCCCCACCGTATCCGTACTGGCGGCCCGCTCCCCCGTCCGCGCGCGACGGTCCGGAAATGAAGGTGGTGACGTATGACATAGCGCGATGGTTCCCACGGTGATGAGTGATGAGGGGTGGTGGCCGGAGGTGATCGCGGACACGCCCGGAGGAAAGAGGTAACGATCATTTCCGGTTGCGGATGGAGAGTGAAAAGGCTGTCGGTGATCAGCCGTGACCACTACGGTGGGCCCGGGTTACGGCGCTCCTCGGGTGGTCGCGACCCTTCATCTTCGCCTGAAATCCCGGATCTTCACCGAAACCACATGACAAATGCCCAGTGATTCGCGCTGGTTCGAACTTTGTCGCGGGTGTCGGACGCTAGGTCACGACATGGCTAAGATGATCGTCGTATTCCGTTTCCGGACGGGACATCAGGGCTCTGAACGTTCCTTCCGCGCCCGCGTTTCCCCTGCACGAGGTTCCTGATGACTGATCACATATCGGAGGCGGTGAGCTGGTGTCTGGCCGCCGCGCTTCTCGTCGTCCTGGTGCTTCTGATCCGCCAGCGGCAGATCACCGCCGGAGTCCGCAGGCGCAACGCCACGCTCGAGGACAGCCTGCGCGCCCGTGACGAGGAGGTGCGCCATCTCGTCGACGTACGCCTCCCCTCGATCGCCGACGCGCTGAGCCAGCCCGGCCCGCTGCCGGGCCTGCGCGACGAGAAGCTGGCCGGTACGGCCTTCGCGCAGAGCCTGCACGCCGTCATGGAGCAGTTCACCCGGGCGGTGGACAAGGCGCAGACGCGCGCCGACGCCTCCGCCAAGGCGGCGCTCAAGGCGTCCATGCGAGCCGTCCAGGGACTCGCCAACGAACAGCAGGTCTCCATCTCCGAGATGCAGGAGCGGCACGACAACCCCGATGTGCTGCGGGACCTGCTGGAGATCGACCACGCCAACGCCCAGTTCGGCCGGCGCGCCCAGGCCATCGCGGTGCTCTGCGGCTCCTGGCCCGGCCGGCAGCGGCTGGCCTCCTCGCTGACCGATGTGGTCCGCGGCGCCAAGTCGCGCATCCGCGACTACCAGCGGGTGCAGGTGCACGCGCTGATCGACGTCGCGGTGGTGAGCCGGGCCGTGGAGCCCGCCGTGCTCGCGGTCGCCGAGCTGCTGGACAACGCCGCCCGCCACTCGCAGCCCAACACCTCCGTGGAGGTCAGCCTCCAGCCGGTGCACAACGGGGCCTGCATCGTGATCGACGACGCCGGTGTGGGCATGGACGGCCTGGAGGTCCAGCGCGCCGCCAACCTGCTCTCCGGCCAGCGCGCCGTGGACGTCTCCCGGCTCGGCGACCCGCCGCAGTTCGGCTTCGCCGTGGTGGGCCTGCTGGCCGCGCGGTACGGCTTCAGCGTCTCGGTGGACACCCGGTCCCCGTACGGCGGTGTGCGCGCCGTGCTGTTCCTGCCGACCGAACTGCTCACCCACATCGACCCCGACGAGCGGCCGGGCACCGCCGGGCAGGACCCCGACGGCGCCGC
>NZ_JAAAYH010000494.1:0-6306 GCF_018035285.1 Streptomyces sp. MK37H
CCCTGCTGCGCCATGAGCACCGGGTCGTCGGGACGTATGTGCACCGCCCCGAACTGCCCGGCACGGTCGCGCCGCGCCCGTATCTGCACCCCGTGCGCACCCTCGGCGGTGTCACCGTCACCGGGCTGCGGCCCGCCGAGGATCCGGCCCGTCCGGGGGTGTCCATGGCCATCCCGGAGGTGGCCGGATGGAACTTCCGGGGCGGCCCCGGCCGACGGGACCACCAGGGCGGCCAGCGCCACCTCAGCTGGCTGCTGCGCGACCCCGACGGGTTCGTGGAAGAGCTGTCGTGGACGGCCGGTGGGCGGCAACTGCTGCTGGAGCGGCGCACGGTGGCCGTACGGTCCCTCGGAACGGAGTGCTGGGCACTGGACTTCACCTCGGCCCTCACCAATGTGACCGGCGAGGAGATCGCCCTCGGCGGGGCGGGTCACGCGGGCGGTTTCTTCTGGCGCGTGCCCCGGCGCCCGGAGGCCGCGCATGTCTTCAGCGCCGACGGCGAGGGCGAGGCGGCGGTGCACGGACGGCCCGCGGACTGGCTGGCGCTGGCCACCGACGACTGGACGCTGGTCTTCGTCGGCGCGACCGGCGACACCCGGGCCGACCCGTGGTGGGTCCGCACCGGCGACCACCCGGGCGTCGGCTCGGCCCTCACCTGGCAGCGCCCCCTGCCCATGGCCCCCGCCGACACGGTCACCCGCCGCATCGTCACAGCCATAGCCGACACCCGCCTGACCCAGCCCGCAGCAGCCCGCCTGGCAGCCCACCTCTCCGACCGGGGAGCGGCCGTATGAGCAGGGTTGTGGGCAATCGTGACTCCCCCGGCTACCGCTGGGAGGTGCCCCCCGGCGGAACGGGTGGGCACAACCCGACCCGCTCCCCAGCCACGACGGCGCGACCCTCAACGACCGGCAACCGCAAGTGAACCCACGGGAGACGACCACCATGAAACCAGCGCGCCGCAGAGCAACCCGCACCGCAACCGCCCTGGCCGCAACCCTCACCCTCGCCCTGACAGCCACAGCCTGCGGAGACGACGGCTCGACCACCGGCGAGGAAGGCTCCGGCAAGGGCACCATCACCTTCTGGGACAACAACGGCGGCCCCCGCACCAAGATCTGGAAGCAGATCATCGCCAAGTTCGAGGACAAGAACCCCGACATCACGGTCAAGTACGTCCCGATCCCGATCGCCAACGTGCAGTCGAAGTACGACACCGCCATCCAGAGCGGCGGCGACAGCCTGCCCGACGTCGGCGGCGTGGGCACCGCGTATCTGGCCAATCTGGTCGCCCAGGGCGCACTCGACCCCGTGACCGACCGCATCGGCGACAGCGCCCTCAAGGGCAAGCTGATCAAGAACATGGTCGAGAGCGTCCGCGCGGCCGGAGGTGACGACAAGGAGCTGTACTCCGTCCCGACCTCCGCCAACCAGGGCACCCTCTGGTACCGCACCGACCTCTTCAAGGCGGCGAAGCTGCCCGCGCCCGACAGCTGGGAGAACTTCTACAAGGCCGCCGACGAGCTGACCGACAAGGGCCGGAACAGGTTCGGCTTCACCCTGCGCGGCGGCGCGGGCTCGATCGCCCAGGCGCTGGACATGATGTACGCCCAGTCCGGCATCTCGTCCTTCTGGAACGGCGAGGGCGGGGACAAGACCACCCTGAACGACCCCAGGAACGTCGCGGCGCT
Organism: Streptomyces sp. MK37H; assembly: GCF_018035285.1. Classification (NCBI taxonomy): domain Bacteria; kingdom Bacillati; phylum Actinomycetota; class Actinomycetes; order Kitasatosporales; family Streptomycetaceae; genus Streptomyces; species Streptomyces sp. MK37H. Next base: position 1,692 of record NZ_JAAAYH010000494.1, read on the forward strand.
CGAGAAGTACATCGCCCTCTTCAAGAAGGTCACCCCCGCCGCGGACCTCAACAACGACTTCGCCAAGATGGTCGCCCAGTTCGACCAGGGCGACATCGGGATGCTCCAGCACAACCTCGGCAGCTATGTGGACCACGTACGGCTGCTCGGCAAGGACAAGATCGCGGGCATACCGCTGCCGCCGTCCCGGCAGGGCGCGGCGCGCACCATCGTCTCCAACCCGGTCGACGGTCTCGGCCTGTTCAAGGCGAGCAAGAACAAGGCGGCGGCCTGGAAGTTCATCGAGTTCGCGGCCTCCCCGGAGATGAACAGCCTCTGGAACGAGGACGTCGGCGCCATCCCCGCCAACGTCGGCGCCGCGGATGACGACTGGATCGCGAAGGCCCCGCCGACCAAGGCCGCGCTGGAGTCGCTCAACGATCCGCGGACCAAGGTCGTCCAGCTGCCGTACTACCTCCCGGACTGGAACAACATCAGCAAGGCCGACAACGAGCCCAGCTTCCAGAAGGTGCTGCTCGGCAAGATGACCGCCAAGGCGTTCTGCGACAAGGTCGCCAAGGAGCTCAACGCGGCACAGGCGGACTGGAAGAAGCACCGGAGCTAGCCGGCCAGAGCCGGCCGAGCCGCGCCTGACGGACCACCACCACTTCGCTCCATGGGCCTTCGGGCCCCTCGAGTTTCCCTATGAACTCCGTGTATACCTGCGGTGTATAGTGCTCGCAGCTTGTGCTGCCAACTTTACGCATTTGCACGGACGTTGGCGGCATGGCGACCACTATTGATCACAAGAGGACTTCGGGGACATCAATGGGGCGAAAAGGTCGAATATCCGGGCTGTGCGTCAGTCTCGTCGGTGCCGTCTGCCTGACGCTGGGCCTCAGCGGCTGCGGTGCGTCGTACGACACCACCTCGCCGCGCAGCGCCCGGGAGCACGCGGCGTCGGACGCCGGCCACTCGACACCTGCCGCCTCCAAGCCGGACGTGCTCAAGAAGGGCGACGGGGCGAGCGGGGCGAACGGGGCGAGCGACAAGAACGGGGCGAACGGCTCCGTCGACTGCGCCGTCGCCAAATGCGTCGCCCTCACCTTCGACGCGGGCCCCAGTGGCAACACCCCCCGGCTGCTGAAGATCCTCAAGCACGAGAAGGTCCACGCGACCTTCTTCATGCTCGGCAGGAAGCACATCGACCGCCACCCCGACCTGGTGCGCCGTATCGCCGACGAGGGGCATGAACTGGCCAACCACACCTGGTCGCACAAGATCCTGACCAAGACCGACTCCGACGAGGTCCGCACGGAGATCACCCGCGTCCAGAGCGCCGTCAAGAAGCTCACCGGCCGTACGCCGCTGCTGATGCGCCCGCCGCAGGGGCGTACGGACGAGCGGGTCTCCAAGATCTGCCGTGAGCTGGGCGTGGCGCAGGTGCTGTGGAGCGTGACGGCGAAGGACTACCAGACGAACGACTCCGCGCTGATCGAGAAGCGGGTGCTGGACCAGACGAAGCGCGACGGGATCATCCTGCTGCACGACATCTACAAGGGCACGGTGCCGGCCGTGCCGGGGATACTGGCGAAGCTGAAGAAGGAGGGCTACACGGTGGTGACGGTCTCCCAGCTGATGGCCCCGGCCGTCCCGGAACCGGGCAAGGTCTATCGCCCATGAGGCAACAGACCGACACGATCTCCGTCGCGTTCGAACATCCTCGGCCACAAAATGATCAAGTGTTGTCGCAAGCTATCGCGATGCGATCGGGATTTCGTAATCTAAGAATCCTCGGGAGCCCGGCAACCTAATCTGGAGTGGCGGCAACTACGACATGGAGCGGGCCGGTCCGGATCCTCCGGCCCGTTCTCTCGACGCGGAACAGGAGTTGCCATGGGGCTGAGACGCAAACGGGGCCGTCACCGCCGTCGCAAGGATCGCACGCTGCCGTTGGGCAGCGCCGTGATCGTGGCGTCGGCCGTGGCCGGGGTGTATCTGACGGCTTCGCCGGAGGGCGCGAGCGCCGTGCCCACCACCCTGTACGTGGCCACCAACGGCAGCGACGGCAACACCGGCACCCTCAAGTCCCCCTACCGAAGCCTGGAGAAGGCGTTCGCCACCGCCAAGGCGGGCACCACCATCGAGGTCCGCGGCGGTACGTACTACCCCTCCAGGACCCTGCGCAGCTCCACCAGCGGCACCCCCCGCGAGCGCGTCCAGCTGCGGTCGTACCGAGCGGAGAAGGTCCGGCTCGACGGCTCCCGGCTGGGCCGGGGCTCCTCCCTGGTCTCCCTCACCGCCGACTACTGGACGGTCTCGGGGATCGAACTGCGCAACGCCCCGGGCGGCGGCCTGGTCTGCACCTCCTGCACGCGCAACGTCTTCCAGAACCTCAGCACCCACGGCAACGGCGACACCGGACTCACCCTCCGCGGCGACGACACCAACGGCAACCTCATCCGGAACCTGGACTCCTACGCCAACCACGACGACGCCACCGGCGGCCAGCGAGCCGACGGCATAGCCATCACCCACGGCTCCGGCACCGGCAATGTGGTCACCGGATCCCGGCTGTTCCACAACAGCGACGACGGCCTCGACCTGTGGATGTGGGCGAGCCCCGTCACCATCGAGCACTCCTGGGCCTTCGGGAACGGCCGGAACCGCTGGCACATCCCCTACTTCAAGGGCGACGGCAGCGGCTTCCAGCTCGGCGCCGACCGCCGAGACGCACCCTCGCCCGCCCATGTCGTACGGTCCTCCGCCGCCTGGGCCAACACCAAGAGCGGCTTCGACGCGGGCGGCAACACCGGGGCCCTCCGGCTCCAGCGCACCACCTCCTTCGACAACTGGGGCAAGGGCTACGCCGTCGCCGGCTCCCGCGCCAAGCTGACCCGCAACCTCGCGCTCTCCAACGGCCGCGGCAGCGCCGACACCGGCCTCCTCGCCGTCTCGCAGGACAACAACTGGGCGCCGGGCGGCCGGACCACCCCGCCGCTGGTCACCACCGACCCCACCACGGCCTTCGGCCCCCGGCGGCCGAACGGCTCGCTGCCGCTCACCGGCTTCCTCGTGGTCATGGACCGCACCGAGATCGGTTCGCCGATGAACTGAAACCCCGGGAAAACCTGAATCGCGCTCCTGGCGGGCACAATCCCTTGATCCGGCACGCCGCCGACCCGCCCGCCGTCCCCCGAGGAGCGCGACCATGTCGAGACAGATCACGGACAAGGCCCAGGCCCCACCACTGCCCGGACTTCCCCTGCTCGACCGATACTTCCGGATATCCGAACGGGGCTCGACCCTCGGCCGGGAGGTCCGGGGCGGGTTCGCCACCTTCTTCACGATGGCGTACATCCTCGTCCTGAACCCGATCATCCTGGGCGGGGCGAAGGACAAGTTCGGCGAGCAGCTCTCCGGCACCCAACTCGCCACCGCCACCGCCCTGGTGGCCGCCGTGATGACCGTCCTCATGGGCATCGGCGGCAATCTGCCGCTCGCCCTCGCCGCGGGCCTCGGGCTCAACGCGGTCGTCGCCTTCCAGATCGCCCCGCAGATGAGCTGGGCCGACGCCATGGGCCTGGTGGTCCTGGAGGGTCTGATCATCTGCGCGCTGGTGGTGACCGGGCTGCGCGAGGCGGTCATGCACGCCATCCCGCAGCCGCTGAAGCAGGCCATCAGCGTGGGGATCGGGCTGTTCATCGCCTTCATCGGCTTCATCGACGCCGGGTTCGTCTCCCGTATCCCGGGCCCCACCGGCTCCACACCCGTGCAACTCGGCTCGGACGGGCGGCTCACCGGCTGGCCGGTGGTGGTCTTCTGCGTGGGGGTGCTGCTGACCATCGCGCTGATGGCACGCAAGGCCAAGGGCGCCCTTCTGATCAGCATCGTCGTCTCGACCGTGCTCGCGATCGTCATCAACGAGATCGCCGACATCCGGCCGGAGGCATGGGGGCTGACCGTGCCCACCCTCCCCGACAGCGTCGTCGACACCCCGGACTTCGGGTTGCTCGGCTCCTTCAGCCTCTTCGGGGCGTTCCAGCAGGTCGGTGTGGTCACCATCGTCCTGCTGATCTTCACCCTCATCCTGTCCGACTTCTTCGACACCATGGGCACGGTCGTCGGGGTGAGCAACGAGGCCGGGCTGCTGGACGCCGAGGGCAGGGTGCCGGGGCTGGGGCGGGTGCTGCTCATCGACGGTGCGGCGGCCGCACTCGGCGGCGCCGCGTCCGCCTCGTCCAACACGAGCTACATCGAGTCCGCGGCCGGGGTCGGCGAGGGCGCGCGCACCGGTTTCGCCAGCGTGGTCACCGGAGCGCTGTTCGGGCTCGCGCTCTTCCTGACCCCGCTGGCCACCGTGGTGCCCGCCCAGGCCGCCGCCCCGGCGCTGATCGCGGTCGGCTTCCTGCTGATGAGCCAGGTGCGGTCCATCGACTGGGAGCGGATCGACATCGCCGTCCCGGCGTTCCTCACCATCGCGCTGATGCCGTTCAGCTACTCCATCTCCAACGGGATCGGCGCCGGGTTCATCTCGTATGTGCTGATCAAGACGGTGCTGGGCAAGGCGCGGGAGGTGCACTGGCTGCTGTGGGGGACGGCCGCGCTGTTCGTGGTCTACTTCGCGATCGACCCC
>NZ_JAAAYH010000495.1:0-6300 GCF_018035285.1 Streptomyces sp. MK37H
CAAGTACATCACCTTCGACTGCTACGGCACCCTCACCGCCTTCGGGATGTCCGCGCTCACCCGTGAACTGTTCGCCGACCGCGTCGCCGCCGACCGCATGGAGGACTTCCTCGACGACTTCGAGGCGTACCGCATCGACGAGGTGCTGGGCGCCTACCAGCTCTACCCCGACGTCATCAAGAACGCCCTGAAGCGGGCCTGCGCCCTGTGGAACGTGGAGTACCGCGAGGCGGACGGCGAGGCGATCGTCGCCGCCGTGCCCTCCTGGGGCCCGCACCCGGACGTGCCGGACGCGCTGCGCACCCTCGCCGAGAGCTATCCGCTGGTGATCCTCTCCAACGCCGCCAACGACCAGATCGGCGGCAATGTCGAGAAGCTGGGCGCCCCGTTCCACGCCGTCTACACGGCGGAGCACGCCCGTGCGTACAAGCCGCGCCTCCAGGCGTTCGAGTACATGCTGGAGCAGCTCGGGTGCGGGCCCGGCGAGATCCTGCACGTCTCCTCGAGCCTGCGGTACGACCTCATCCCGGCGCACGATCTGCGGATCCCCAACAAGGTCTACGTCAACCGGGGATACGAGCCGAGCGTCCCGTACTACGGCTACCACGAGGTCTCGGTCCTGTCCGAGCTGCCCGCGCTGCTCGGGCTGTGAGCGCCGTGAAGACCGTTCCGTACTGGCTGGATACGGCCCCGGCCGGCCCCGACCGCAGCGCGGTGGAGATCGATGGCCGAACGGATGTGGCGATCGTGGGCGCCGGGCTGACCGGGCTGTCCGCAGCCCTCCACCTCGCCCGCAAGGGCACCCAGGTCACCGTCCTGGAGCAGGAGACGGTGGGCTGGGGAGCCTCGGGGCGCAACGGCGGCATGTGCACCACGGGGCTGGCCATCGGTTTCCTCACCGCCGTGGAGCGCTATGGCCTCCCGACCGCCAAGGCGGCTTACCTGGCGTACAACGAGGCGATCGACACCGTCGAGAGGCTGGTGGACGAGGAGGGCATCGACTGCGACTTCTCCCGCACCGGAAAGCTCAACCTCGCCGCCAAGCCCGCACACTACGAGCGTCTCGCCCGCACCCATGAGGCGCTCGCCGAACTGATCGGCTACAAGACACAGTTGATCCCCAAGCGGGATATCCGGTCCGAGATCGGATCCGACCACTACCACGGCGCGATGGCCGACCCTCAGGGCGCCGGACTGCACGTGGGCAAGTTCGTCCGCGGTCTCGCCGAGGCCGCCGCGAACCTGGGAGTGCGGATCCATGAGAAGGCCCCGGTGACCAGGGCGCGCCGGATCGGCGGCACGGTGCACGATCTGACCACCCCGGTCGGCACCTTGCGCGCGGACCACGTGCTCGTCGCCACGAGCGGCTACACCGGCTCCCCGTTCCCCTGGCTGCGCAACCGGATCGTCCCGGTCGGCAGTTTCATCATCGTCACCGAACCGCTGCGGCAGGAGGTGGTCGACGAGCTGATGCCCACCCGCCGGATGGCCTCCGACTCCAAGAACATCCTCTACTACTTCCGCATCACCCCGGACAACCGGCTGCTGTTCGGCGGTCGGGCCCGCTTCGCGATGTCCAATCCGCAGTCGGACGCCAAGAGCGGACGCATCCTGCGCAAGGGCATGCTCTCGGTGTTCCCGCAGCTCGATGGCGTGCGCATCGACTACCTCTGGGGCGGGCTCGTCGACATCAGCCTCGATCAGATGGTCCACTCCGGCGACCGGGACGGGCTGTACTACTCCGTGGGCTACTCCGGCCACGGGGTCCAGATGGCCACGCACATGGGCAAGCAGATGGCCGAGGTCATCGACGGCAGGCCCGAGGCGAACCTCTGGCGGGGGATGAAGTTCCCCCGGGTGCCCGGACACTTCGGGCCGCCGTGGTTCCTGCCGTTCGCCGGGGCCTACTACCGGGCCCTGGACGTCATCAAGTAGCCCGCCGCCCACTCGCCGGAAGAGCCCGGAAGGAGGAGTGAACGATGGTCAGATTCGCCGTACGGCGGCTTCTGGTGCTGCTGATCACCCTGCTCGCCGTGTCAGCGGCCACCTTCGCCATCCCGTACGCCTCGGGCGGCGATCCCGTCCGGACGATCCTGCGGTCCAGGGTCTCCGACCAGGCCCTCGACCCCTCGGCGCTCGCCGCCCTGCGCTCCGAGCTCGGGCTCGACCGGCCGATCCTGATGCAGTATCTGAGCTGGCTCGGCCGAGCGGCACACGGGGACTTCGGATTGTCCTTCACCAGCCGCACACCGGTCGACCAGCTGCTGGGCAGCGCGATGGGGGTATCGGGAACGCTCACCGTCATCGCCATCGGGCTGGCCTTCCTCGCGGCCCTGCCCCTGGGCACCCTCGCCGCGATGCGGCCGGGGAAGCGGCTGGACAACGGGGTGACGGTGCTGACACAGAGCTTCGTCGCCGTCCCCGAATACTGGCTGGCCCCCGTCCTGGTCCTGGTCTTCTCCCGCTACCTCGGCTGGCTGCCGTCCGCCGGATGGCGGGACCCCACCTCGATCGTCCTGCCGGCGATCGTCCTGGCGCTGCGGCCGATGGCCTACTTCGCCCAGGTCACCCGGGCCGCGATGAGCGATGTCCTGGCGTCGCCGTACATGACCGCCGCCCGCAGCCGGGGACTGAGCGGACGTCAGGCCATGCTGCGGCACGGTCTGCGCAACGCCCTGCTGCCGGTGATGACGCTCTTCTCCCTGTGGTTCGCGGGGCTGCTCGGCGGATCGGTGGTCGTGGAGGTCATCTTCGCCATCCCCGGAATGGGACGGCTCGTCTACAACGCCGTGGTCAACCACGACATCCCACTGATCCAGGGCGGAATCCTGAGCATCGTGGCGCTGGCGGTCCTCATCACCACCGCCACCGACGTTCTCTACGCACTGATCAACCCGGCCGTAAGGGTACGCGATGGCGCTGTCTAGCCCTCTTCCGCACAGTCCGGTCCGACGCACCGTGACACAGCGCCTCGCTCGCTGGACCGCCACCTTCCTGCGCACCTTCACCGGCCGGCACTGGACGCTGCGCGCCGGCGCCCTCGTCCTGGCCCTGGTGCTGGTGACCCTGCTGCTCACGCCATGGATCGCCCCCTTCGACCCCGCTCATCAGGACCTCACCCGACGGCTGGCCGGGCCCAGCGCCCAGCACTGGCTCGGCACCGACCAGTTGGGGCGGGACGTGCTCAGCCGGCTGATGTACGGCGGGCGTTTCTCGGTCTCGATCGCGGCGGTCACCCTGCTGCTCTCCGCCGTCGCGGGCACGGTGATCGGAGCGTTCAGCGCCCGGCGCGGCGGGCTCCTGGACGAGGTGGTCATGCGCACCACCGACCTGCTGATCGCCATCCCCGACGTGGTCGTCGCGCTGTTCCTCATCGCGGCCTTCGGCACCGGTTACGGCATGCTGATCGCGGCCCTGACGATCGTGGGGTGGACCCCCTTCGCCCGGCTGATGCGCGGCCTCGCACTGGAGATCAACGGCCGGGAGTACATCGAGGCCGCCGAAGCACTCGGCTGCTCCAAGACGTTCATCGTCTTCCGCCACGTCATCCCCAACGCCCTGCGGCCCGTGCTGGCCCTCGGTTTCCTGCGGTTCGGGCACAAGCTCATCACCGTAGGAGGGCTGTCCTACCTTGGGCTGGGCGTCCAGCCGCCCGACTCCGACTGGGGCGCCATGCTGCTGGACGCCCAGCCCTATATGCAGCGCGTCCCGCTGCTCGTGCTGGCGCCCGGCGCCGCGATCTTCCTTACCGCGCTGAGCGTCACCCTGATCGGCCACGGCATGGAACTCAAACGTAGGAGGAAGACGGATGCCTCATGACGCCGCGTCGGCGGCACCGTCATCGGCCCAGGTCAGCCGCCGTACCCTCGCCTCACAGGTCGTGGAACGGATCCGGTCCGAACTCCTCACCGGCGCCTTCCGGCCCGGCTCCCAGCTGGGCGAGGCCGAACTCGCCGAATCCCTGGGGGTCAGCCGCGGCCCGGTACGCGAAGCCCTCGCCCGGCTGGTCCACGAAGGGCTGCTGCTGAGCGTTCCCCACCGCGGGGTCTTCGTGCCGCTGCTCGGCGAGGCAGACGTCCTCGACATCTACTACGCCAGGGAAGCGCTCGAGGCGGCCGCCTTCCGCCGCGTCATCACCTCGCCCACACCGCCCGGCCTGCTGTCCGCCCTCGACGCGACGGTGGACGAGCTCGCCCGTGCCTCCCGGGTGGGCGACTGGTCGAAGGTGGCCGACCTCGATGTGCGGTTCCACTCACTGGTGATCGAGGCGGCCGGCAGTCCACGCCTCCGCCGCATGTTCGACACCGTGATCGCCGAAACCCGGCTGTGCCTCAACCTCCAAGCCGATGCCGACCCCGCACGGCTCGACCTCCTCGACGAACACCGGGAACTGGCACGACTGATCGCGGGCGACGATGTCGACGCCGCGCTGGCCACCCTCACCCAGCACTTCGAAGAAGCCACCGTGACCGTGCGGAAGCGCCTGCGCGCGGTCCGCCGCTGAAGGGAACCGGAACATGCGTCTGCACCATCATCCTCCGCCGGGTCCGGCGGCCGCCTGTGACACCGCGCTCGACGTCCGGGGCCTGCGGGTGGAGTTCGCCGGAACCGACACCTCCTCGGCCACGCCCGCCGTCGACGGCCTCGATCTGACCGTCCGGCGCGGCGAGATCGTCGCCCTGGTGGGAGAGTCGGGCTCCGGCAAGACCCTCACGGCGCTCAGTGTCATGGGATTGCTTCCGCCCGGCGCCCGGATCACTGGCGGCCACATCACCCTCGGCGAGGACGACCTGGCCTCCCTGCCGCCGAAACGCATGGACCGTATCCGCGGACACCGGATGGCGATGCTCTTCCAGCAGCCCAAGGCCATGCTCGACCCCACGGCCACCGTCCGCAGCCAAGTGGCCGAACCCCTGCGGCTGCATCAGGGCCTCAGCCGCCGCCAGGCGAGGACACGGGTCGTGGAACTCCTGCGCCACGTCGGCATCCCCGAACCGGAGCGCCGGGCCTCAGCGTACGCACATCAGCTCTCCGGGGGCATGGCGCAGCGCGTGATGATCGCGGCCGCCCTCGCCGGGGAGCCCGGACTGCTCATCGCCGACGAGCCGACCACCGCGCTCGACGCCACCGTCCAGGCCCAGATCCTGCGATTGCTCCGCCGTAAGCAGCGCGAATCCGGCATGTCCGTGCTGCTCATCACGCACGACCTCACCATCGTCACCTCGATCGCCGATCGCGTCGCGGTGATGTACGCCGGCCGCGTGGTGGAGGAGGGTTCCGTGCGCGAGGTCTTCGACGCGCCGGAGCACCCGTACACCCGCGCCCTGCTGAAGGCGTCACTGCTGCAGTCGGAGGAGGGCAGGCTCTTCTCGATACCCGGCAGCGCGACGCAGTCCCGCGGCCTGGACCACGGGTGCCGCTTCCAACCTCGATGTCCGCTCGCCCTGGCCCTCGGCATCACCGGGGAGTGTTCGGGTGCCGAGCCTCCCCTGCACACCTGCGGCGGTGAACACCGCTGCCGGTGCTGGGCCTCCAAGCCCGGTGCCGAGCGCGTCGGCGAGGCGGTGGGCGTATGACGGCGCTGACGTCGGATCGCACACCCCCTCCCACGGCGCGGCCGCCACTCGTCGTCGTCGAGGACCTGGTCAAGCACTTCGCGCTGAAGGGCGGGGCGTTCGGGGGCAAGCAGTACGTCCACTCCGTCGACCGTGTCTCGTTCTCCATCGCTCCCGGCGAAGTGCTCGGCCTGGTGGGGGAATCGGGCTGCGGAAAGAGCACCCTCGCCAGGGCCATGCTCGGGCTGACCCCGGTCGACTCCGGACGCGTGCTGTTCGACGGGGCCGACGTGGCCCGGGCCAAGGGCCGTGAGCGAAAAGCCCTGCGCCGTTCGATGCAGCTGGTCTTCCAGGACCCGTTCGCCGCGCTGGATCCCCGGATGCGCCTGGGGACGAGCCTCGACGCACCCCTGGCCCAGCACGGTCTCGGCAGCCGGGAGGAGCGTCACCAGCGCGTCCTCGAGGCGCTCGGTCATGTGGGGCTCGACGCGTCGTTCCTCGGCAGGCGCCCCGTCGAATGCTCCGGCGGCCAGCTCCAGCGGATCGTCGTGGCCCGCGCCCTGCTGCTCCGCCCGCGCCTGCTGATCTGCGACGAACCCACCTCCGCCCTCGATGCCTCGGTCCGCGCCCAGATCCTCAACCTGCTGATCGAGCTGAAGGACGAACTGGACCTCACCCTGCTGATGATCTCCCACGACCTGCGCGTCGTACGCCACATCTGCGACCGGGTGGCGGTCATGTATCT
>NZ_JAAAYH010000496.1:0-6291 GCF_018035285.1 Streptomyces sp. MK37H
CCACCACGGCCGCCGTGGAGCCCTGGCTGATGCGGGACCGGGAGCGGTATCTGGCCTCGATCGAGGCGTGTCTGCGGGAGCTGCGCGCCGGGGCCAGCTATGAGATCTGCCTGACCAACTCCGCCTGGCTGCCCGCCCCCAGCGACTCTTACGCCTTCTACCGGGCCCTGCGGCGGTTCAACCCGGCGCCGTACGCCGCCTATCTGCGGTTCGACGGCACCGATGTGGCCTGCGCCTCCCCCGAGCGCTTTCTGCGCATCACCCCCGACGGCACCGCCGAGGCCAAACCGATCAAGGGCACCGCCCCGCGCGGCCAGAACCCGGAGAAGGACGCGCGGGCGCTGGCCGCCCTCGCCTCCAGCCCCAAGGCCCGCGCCGAGAACCTGATGATCGTGGACCTGCTCCGCAACGACTTGGGGCGGGTGTGCGCGTCGGGCAGTGTGTATGTGCCGCGGCTGATGAACACCGAGACCTACGCCACCGTCCACCAGCTGGTCTCCACCGTGCGCGGCCGGCTGCGCCCGGAGACCAGCTCCGTCGACGCCGTCCGGGCCTGCTTCCCGGGCGGCTCCATGACCGGCGCCCCCAAGCTGCGCACGCTGGAGATCATCGACTCGCTGGAGACCGAGGCCCGCGGTGTGTACTCCGGGGCACTCGGCTACCTCAGCTGCAACGGCGCGGCCGACCTCAACATCGTCATCCGCACGGCCGTGTTCACCGGCGGCCGGATGCACATCGGCGCGGGCAGCGCCATCGTCCTCGATTCCGACCCGGCCGAGGAGTACAAGGAGATGCTGCTGAAGACCGCCGCCACCATGCGCGCCTACCAAGCCGTGGAGCCCGCGTCCGGCGGGGAGATCGACGATCTGCTGGTGGCCGCCGCCGCGGCGCCGCCCGCCCCCGCGGCGGAGGAGCTCGGCCGGTGACCGCCGTATCGGTGTCCGCCCCGCCCATGCCCATCGGGCCCACCGTCTCGGCCAATGTGGCCGCGCATCTCGCGGCGCTCGCGGACCGCCGCGGCTGGTCCGGCCGGGCCGCCTTCCTCGAGGGCCACCGGGTCTGGACCCACGGCGAGGTCCACGACCGCGCCGAGCGCGCGGCCACCGTGCCGGCGGGCCGGGGGGTGGCGGCCGGTGACCGGGTGCTGCTGGCGTTACCCGACGGCATCATGTGGGTGGCCACGTTTCTGGCCGCCGCCCGGCTGGGCGCCGTGGCAGTGCTGGTCGACCCCGCGCTCACCGCCGACGACCACCGCTTCATGGCCGAGGACTCGCGCGCCGCAATGGCCGTCTCCGGCCCCGGTCTCCAGGACCACTTCGACGGCGTCCCCTGGCTGGGCGCCGACCAGTTGCCGGCCCTGACCGGCCCGCCCGCCACGCTGGGCTCGGCGGCCCCGGCCCCGGCGGCCGAGCCGGTGACGGCCGCCACCCCGCTGTACATCCAGTACACCTCCGGGACCACCGGCCGCCCCAAGGCGGTGGTCCACAGCCATGGCGATGTGGCCGCCTATCACGACCTGGTCGGGCAGGAGGTGCTGGACATCGGCCCGGCGGACGTGTCGTTCTCGGTGTCCAAGCTGTTCTACGCCTACGGCTTCGGGAACGCCTTCGCCTTCCCCCTCTTCTCAGGGTCGGCCGCGGTGCTCACCGCGGACCGCCCCGGCCCTGCTCTCATCGACGACCTCGTGGCCCGGCACCGGGTGACCCTGCTGTACTCGGTGCCGTCCTCGTACGCCGCCCTGGTGGACGAGCGCGGTACCGGCCACGCGGCCTGCTTCGCCTCCGTCCGCGCGGCGGTCAGCGCGGGCGAGTGGCTGCCGCCCGCCCTCGGTGAGCGGGTCGTTGAGCTGCTCGGCGTACCGGTGCTGGAGCAGATCGGCTCCACCGAGGCGGGCCACGCCTTCTGCGCCAACACGGTGTGGGACAACGCCCCCGGCACCCTCGGCCGTCCGGTGCCCCGCTTCGAGCTGGAGCTACGGGACCGCGAGGGCGGGGTAGTGGCGGACGGCGCCGACGGCTCGGCCGAGGGCGAGCTGTGGGTGCGGGGCCCGACGGTGGTCACCGGCCGCCCGGAGGACGGCGGTTGGCTCGCCACCCGGGACCGGGCCCGGCGCGAGCGCGACGGGACCTATCGCCATCCTGGCCGGGTGGACGACCTGGAGATGGTCGGCGGGATCACCGTGTCGCCGCTGGAGGTCGAGGAGGTGCTGCGGCAGCACCCGGCGGTGCGGGAGGTGGCGGTGGCGGCCGTCCCCGACGAGCGGGGCGCGACCCGGCTGCGCGCCTATGTCGTACCGACGGCCGCCCCGGGTGACCGGGCGGCCGGCCCGGAGGGCTCGGGCAACCCGGACGGCCCGGACGGCCCGGCGGTGGACGAGGAGACCCTGACGGCCGATCTGTCGCGCTGGCCCGGCGGCGGCTCGCCGCCTACAAGGCGCCGCGCACCGTACGCCTGGTGGCCGCGCTGCCGCGCACCCCGACGGGGAAGCTGCGGCGCCATGTCGTCCGCACGGGCCGCTGGTGACGGGTCACACCGGCTTGCCGGCCGCGCCCGGGCGCGCGGCCCCCTGACCGACTTCGAACGATGAGGACCTCGATATGTTGCAGCGGCTTCTCCCCGAGCGCGGGTTCTATCTGGGGCTGATGTTCCAGGAGGCTGCGGCCCGGCACGGCAGGGTCAGGGTGACCCTGGACCGGCCACTGGACGTCGCCCCCGACGCCGGTACCGACCTCGGATACACCGAACTGGCCGATCTGGTCGACGACCTGGCCGCCCGGCTGTGGTCGGCGGGGGTGCGCCCGAGTGAGCATGTGGCGATCCTCAAGGGTGACAACGTCGACATCGTGCTGCTGACCTGTGCCGTCTCCCGGATCGGCGCGGTCCCGGCGCTGCTGTCGCCCTCGCTGGACGGGCAGGTGGCCGCGGTGCTGCTGGACCGGCTGCACGCCCCCTGGCTGATCACCGACCGGGCGACGCTGGAGTCCACGCTGAGCACGGTGGACACCACCCTGGCCCGGGGCGTGCTGACGGTGGACGAGGCGCCCGGGAACACCATCGCGCTGGCCGCACTCGCCGGGGTGCCGCGCCGCCCGGCCATCCGGCTCCACCCCCGGGAGCCCTCGCTGATCACCCACAGCTCGGGGACCACCGGCATACCGAAGCTGGCCGTGCACTGCCCGCACACCATGTGGAACCGGCTGGTGCCCCAGCAGGCGCTGGGCCGGGCCACCCGCGGGGAGGCGGCCGCGCTGCACATGTCGTTCGCCCACTCCCGCGTCTACCATCTGCTGGGCGTACTGCTGCACTTCGGCAGCCCGCTGCTGCTGCTCGTCGACCCCGACCCGGCCCACGCCGGCCCGCTGCTGGCGGCGCACCGCCCCGGCATCGTGGAGACGCATCCCAACACCTATGTGCTGTGGGAGGACCTGGCCGACGCGCCGAACGGCCCGCTGTCCAACGTCCGGGCGTACGGCTCCACGTTCGACGCCATCCACCCCCGTACGGTGCGGCGGCTGCTCGCCGCGTCCCGGCGCCGCGACCCCCGGCTGATGCAGCTGTACGGGCAGAGCGAGACCGGGCCCATCGCCTTCGGCTGGTACACCCGGCGGGGCGCGGACCGGGTGGAGGCACGGCGGGTGGGCACCGGCATCCCCGGGTTCACCCGGATCCGGGTGGTGGACGAGCGGGGCCGCAAGTGCCCGCCGGGTGCGACGGGGGCCATCGAGGCGCGCACCCGCGGCCGGATCCTCACCTATCTCGGCGCGCCGGAGAGTTACGCCCGGCAGGTGGACCGGGGCTGGTGGCGGATGGGCGACATGGGCTACCGCGACCGGTGGGGGGCGCTGTATCTGCTGGACCGCGAGGTGGACCAGATCTCCACCGTGGACAGCACCCTGGAGGTGGAGGACGAGTTGCTGTCGCGGTTCGCCGACCTCCGCGAAGTGATCATCGTCCACGGTCCGGGGCGCGAGCCGGTACCAGTGGTGTGCACCCGGGGGAACGAGCCGCTGGACCCCGACAGCTGGCGGCGGGCGACCGAGGATCTCCCGGCGCTGGCCGAGCCGGTGCAGTGCCGCTTCGAGGATCTGCCGCGCACCGCCACCTGGAAGATCAAGCGGCTGGAGATCGCCCGGCAGCTCGCCGCGGGTGAGCTGCCCACCCTGTCCACCGCACCGGTCGGTGGCTGACATGGCGGCGGGTAAGGACAGTGGCCCGGTTCTGGTGGTGGGCGCCGGGCCGGTCGGGATGACGGCGGCGCTCACCCTGCGCGCCGCCGGGCTGCCGGTCCTGGTGCTGGAGGCCGGGGCGCGGGACCGGGTACGGCCCGGCAGCCGCGCGCTGTTCGTCCACCGGCGGTCGCTGCGGCTGCTGGAGCGGGCCCGCCCGGGACTGGGCCTACGGATCGCGGCGTACGGAACCACCTGGCGCACCCGGCGCACCCTCTACCGCGGCCGCGAGGTGTTCGCGCAGACCTTTCCGCGGACCTCCGGGGACGACGGGGCCACGGCCCTGCCCGCGTTCACCAGCCTGCGTCAGGTGGACACCGAGCGGTTCCTCCACGAGGCGTGTGCGGAGGCGGGCGTGGAGTTCCGCTTCGACGCCGAGGTGGACGAGGTGCGCGCGGACGGCGACGGGGTGACGGTGACCGACAGGGCCGGCGGGAGCTGGACGGCCGGCCATGTCATCGCCGCTGACGGGGCCCGTTCGGGGGTGCGCGAGGCGCTGGGCATCCCGCTGGAGGGCACCCAATCCGACGGCTGTCACGTGGTCGTGGACGTGGCGGATCCGCCCGGCGGCGACCTGCCGGTGGAGCGGGTCTTCCACTACGAGCACCCCGGCACCGGCGGCCGCACCGTGCTGCGGGTGCCGTTCACCGGGGGCTTCCAGATCGATCTGCAGTGCCGGGCGGACGATCCGCCGGAGTCCTTCGGCACCGAGAAGGCGCTGCGCCGCTGGCTGCCCCGGCTGGTGGGCGAGGACTGCGCCCACCGGGTGCTGTGGGTGTCGCGGTACCACTTCCTGCGCAAGGTCGCCGCGTCGTTCGCGGATCCGTCCGGCCGGGTGCTGCTGGCGGGCGAGGCTGCGCATCTGTTCCCGCCCTTCGGGGCCCGCGGGATGAACAGCGGGATCGCGGACGCCGTCGCGGCGGCGGAGGCGGTGTCGGCGGCATGCTCCGAGCCATCGCGGGGACCCGCGACGGTGGCCGGGTACGCCTCCGCCCGCCGGAGCGCGGCCCTCTACAACAGCGAGGCCGCCGGGGCGGCCCTGGACCATTTGCGGCCCCGGCCGTGGAAGCGGGCGGCCCAGCGCGCGGCGGCCGCCCTGTCCCCGGTGGTCCCCCGCTGCGGGGAGTGGCTGGAACGCGCCCCTTACGGCCCCCGGGGCGGCCCGGCGCGCGGCTATTGACCGGCAATCCAGCGAGTACGGCTAATCCAGCGAGCGCGGCCGGGAACCCGGCCGGACAACGGAACAGCGGAACAACGGAACGCGGACGAAAGCAACCGGGGCAGCACGGCACCGGACATCGAGCACATCGAGCACATCCAGCACATCGAGAACGTCGAGCACATCGGGACGGAGACGTGGAAGCGGACATGGTCGCCACACAGAACATCGGTCACGCCGACGCGTCGGACCAGAAGCAGTGGACGCTGATGTGGCGCGAGGACGGCGGGCTGATGCCCTCCCGGGCGGTGCCGGACAGCGCGCTGCTCGCCGCCGACTCCTGGCTGGTCGACGACGGGCGGGTGCGCGGGCTCGACCACCACCGCCGCCGGTTCGTCGCCGCGTGCGTCGAGGCGAGCGGCGACTCCCCCGCCCGGATCGAGAGCTTCTGGCGCGACGCGATCGCCGCCCTGCCCCGCACCGAGCGCTGGTTCCCACGGGTCGAGCTGGCCGGTCCGGAACCGGCCCGGCTGTTCCTGCGGGTCCGGCCCGCGCCGCCGCGGACGGTCAATGTGACCGTGTGCCTGACCGAGGAGTTCGACCCGCGGTCGCATCCCCGCCGCACCGGCCCCGACCTCTCCCTCCTGGCGCATCTGCGGGAGCGGGCCGCCGCCCGCGGCGCGCAGGAGCTGCTGCTCACCACGGCCTCCGGGCTGGTCCTCGAGGGCACGGCGGCGAGCGTTCTGTGGTGGGAGGACGACGTGCTGTGTCTGCCGCCCCCGGAGCTTCCGCTGCTGGCGGGTGTGACCTCGGCCCTGGTCCAGGACCGGGCGGCCGAGCTGGGCGTCCGCACCGAGCACCGCCGCCGCACCGTGCAGGAGCTGGACGGCCGCGAGGTGTGGCTGG
>NZ_JAAAYH010000497.1:0-6284 GCF_018035285.1 Streptomyces sp. MK37H
CCAGCAGCATCGCGTGCTTCACGCCACCGATCTGGTAGTTGAAGCTGAGCGCGTGGTCGAAATCGAGGGGACGGGTGCGGGTGCCGGGGACGGGGTCGAAGGGGAGTCCGTCCGCGGGCTGTTCGCAGTTGGCGGTGGGGCACACCTCGCCGAACTCCATCATCATCAGGGTCAGGGCGAGACCGAGGCAGCCGGAGGCCGCGCCGTGGTGGCCGAAGCATCCTTCCTGGGAGGACATCAGCACGGTGGAATCGGGGCCGTAGAGCTCGCGGACGGCGTTGGCCTCCAGAGCGGTGACGACCGCGTCGCCGTCGCTCGAGCCGTTGATGTACGGCACCTGCTCGATCCGCCAGCGGTCGCCCAGGCACAGGCGTACGGCCCTGACCAGCTGGACGCCGGACTCGTCGGCGGTGAGCGGGTTGGCCAGGCCGTCGCGGGTCATGGCGGCGGCGAGCACCTGGCCGTAGAGGTGGGCGCCGCGGCGGGCGGCGTGCTCCCTGCTCTCCAGGATCACGGTGGCGGATCCCTCGCCGTGGTTGATGCAGTCCGCGTGCCGGTCGTAGGGGCGCATCAGGGAGTCGAAGGACGGAAGCGGTTCGGGCATTCCGACGGCGCCCATCGCCTCGAAGGCGTGTTTGGCGCCGTGCAGCAGTCGCTGGCCCTTCTGGATCAAGTCGACGTTGAAGACGTCGACGCCGGTCACCACCGCGAGGTCGGTCTCGCCGGCCGCGATGAGACGGCGGGCGTTGCCGAGCTGCACGGCGCCCGACGAGCAGCCGCAGGAGACGGTGAAGCAGGGGCCGACGGTCCGGGTCAGCGCGCCCTGGACGACGGCGACATCGGAGGGTGACGCGGCCTGTTCGGCCGCGGCGAGCATCTCCAGGATGTCGATGGCGGTGGCGGAGTCGGGGTCGACGCCGAGCAGGGTGATATAGCTGTCCACATTGGCGTCCACGCTGCCACGGCCGACGAGCACGGCCGCCTCGCGCAGATCGCCGGTGGCCAGGTCGAGTTCGGCGTCGGCACACGCCTCGACGAGGGAAACCAGGCCGTAGCGGTGGGCGTTGGTGTAGTGGCGGGAGAAGAATTCGGGGATGTCGGGCAGGCGTTCGGCGAACTGCTCGGCACTGAGGTGCACCGAGCCGTAGTGGATGCCGTGCCGGCCGAGGACGGTGCGGCCGTGGGAGGCGATGTCCCACACCTGGGCCGCGGTGAAGACGGGTTCGGCGCCGCCCGGGAGGCAGAAACCCAGGCCGGTGACGACGGCGTCCCGTGGGTTTCCGGGGCCCCCGGGGGCCGGCCGGGGTGAGTGCCGGTGCGGGCTCACGACGCCCTGCCGGATCTGAGGAGGGTCATGACGGTGGTCCCTTTCGCTCACACCCGAGTACGGGTCCGCCGGTACGGCGAGTCGCCGAATGCACGGTGAGACCGCCGGTGTTCCGGAATCGGTTCATGGTGAATTCGGCGCGTGCGGCGCGGCGTTGGACGTACTCGAAGCCTTTCCCCGCTGGATGGTGAGTCGTCTCCGTCGGGAGAGCCGCTCATCGTTCGGAAAGGACAGGTGGAATAGTTGACGCTACGCCTGGAGGGACAGGGGCCGGTAGGTGGTGTCGCATCACCGCGGTGGATTCGGCCGTTCCGGCGCACCGCCCTTGTACCCCCGGAGCCCATACCGCGCGACCCCGGAGAAAAGGGGGCTCGTGCCCCGGTTCACGCCCCCTCTTGTGGAATCTTTCTGAAAGAGCGTAGAGAAAAAGACGCCTCAGGCACTCACTGAGTATGCGGCGGTTTTGAGCACAGGGAAGAGGCCCCTTCGCACAGGGGGCGAAAGACACGCAAAGGGTGATAGATGATGACACATCAGTCCGTACCGTTCGACGATCTGGACCGCAAAATCGTTGCGGCGCTGGTCGCCAACGCCAGGACCAGCTTCACGGAGATCGGCGCCGCGATCGGACTCTCGGCCTCCGCGGTCAAGCGCCGCGTCGACCGGATGCGGGAGACCGATGTGATCACCGGCTTCACCACCACCGTGCGCCCGGCCGCCCTCGGCTGGCGGACCGAGGCGTATGTGGAGGTGTACTGCGACAGCGCCGCGCCACCCCGGCGCCTCGCGGAGGTCGTGCGCAATTATCCGGAGATCATCGCGGCCATGACGGTGACCGGCGGCGCGGACGCCCTGCTGCATGTCATGGCCACCGATGTGGAGCATTTCGAGGAGGTGCTGGAGCGCATCCGGGCCGAGCCCTTCGTCCGCCAGACGATCAGCTACATGGTGCTGTCGCACCTGCTCACGGGCAGTGCGGAGGCCGGCGCGGCCCCTCCCGCGACCGCGACGCAATGAACCGCCGCGAACCAGCCCCCGCACGCAGCATCGGTGCACCGACACGCAGTTTTCTTTTCTTGTCTCCCCTCTCCTCCGCTTTCTACCGTTGATTCATCCCCCCGGTCGCCCGCGGAAGCGAGAGGAATCCTCCGTTGCCCCTTACGCGTGTGCCGCGCCCCAGGCGCTTCCTGACCTGTGCCCCCAGATATTTCGATGTGCGGTATGCCATCAATCCCTGGATGCGTGAGGACACCGAGGTCGACACCGACCTCGCCCAGGCGCAATGGGAGACGCTGATCCGCGCCTACCGCGACCACGGCCATCGGGTCGAATTCATCGAGCCGGTGGCGGGACTGCCGGACATGGTGTTCGCGGCGAACTCGGCCCTCGTCCTGGAGGGCCGGGTCTTCGGCTCGCGATTCCACGCACCGCAGCGCCGGCCGGAACAGCTCGCCTACGAACGGTGGTTCAAGGCGGCCGGATTCGACGTCCATCCGCCGGAATCGGTGTGCGAGGGCGAGGGCGACCTGGTGCCGGCCGGGCCCTACGTCCTGGCGGGCACCGGCTTCCGCACCACCCGGGCGGCCCATCAGGAGGTGCAGGAGTTCTTCGGGGTGCCGACCATCAGCCTGCTGCTGGTGGACCCGTACTTCTACCACCTGGACACCGCGCTGTTCGTCCTCGACGACCGGACCATCGCGTACTACCCGGAGGCGTTCTCCCCCGGCAGCCGTGAGGTGCTGAGGCGGCTCTACCCCGACGCGCTCATCGCCACCCGCGACGACGCCATGGCCTTCGGGCTCAACTCGGTCTCCGACGGCCGGCACGTCTTCGTCGCGCCCCAGGCCACCGGGCTCATCGACCAGCTCACCGACCGCGGTTACGTCCCCGTCCCCATCGACCTGTCGGAACTGCACAAGGCCGGCGGGGGCATCAAGTGCTGCACACAGGAGATCCGCTGATGACCGCCACCACCTCCATCGCCTCCGACTCCACCGCCTCCGGTTCCGGCTCGGCCCTGGCGAACGGTGCCGCTCGCTCCTCGCAGGAGCTGATCCACGCCGAGGAGACCTCGCTCGCGCACAACTACCACCCGCTGCCCGTGGTCGTCGCCCGCGCCGAGGGCAGCTGGGTCCGGGACGTCGAGGGGTGCCGCTATCTGGACATGCTGGCCGGGTACTCCGCCCTCAACTTCGGCCACCGCCACCCGGCGCTGATCGAGGCCGCCCACCGCCAGCTCGACCAGCTCACGCTGACCTCCCGGGCCTTCCACAACGACCGGCTGGCCGGGTTCGCCGAGGGGGTGGCGGAGCTCACCGGGCTCTCCATGGTGCTGCCGATGAACACCGGCGCGGAGGCGGTGGAGAGCGCCATCAAGGTCGCCCGCAAGTGGGCGTACGAGGTGAAGGGCGTCGCCCCGGACCAGGCCACCATCGTGGTGGCGGCCGACAACTTCCACGGCCGTACGACGACGATCGTCGGCTTCTCCACCGACCCCGTGGCCCGCGACGGCTTCGGCCCGTTCGCCCCGGGATTCCGCGTCGTGCCGTACAACGACCTCGCGGCGCTGGAGGCCGCCGTGGACGAGACCACGGCGGCGGTCCTCATCGAGCCCATCCAGGGCGAGGCGGGCGTGGTCATCCCCGATGACGGCTATCTGCGCGGGGTGCGCGAGCTGACCCGGCGCACCGGGACGCTGTTCATCGCCGATGAGATCCAGTCCGGCCTGGGCCGCACCGGCACCACGCTGGCCGTAGAGCACGAGTCGGTGCTGCCGGATGTGCTGCTGCTCGGCAAGGCGCTGGGCGGCGGCATCGTGCCGGTGTCGGCGGTGGTGGCCGACCGTGCGGTGCTCGGAGTGCTGCGCCCCGGCGAGCACGGCTCCACCTTCGGCGGCAATCCGCTGGCCGCGGCGGTCGGCTCGGCCGTGGTCGACCTGCTGCGCACCGGTGAATTCCAGCGCCGGGCACGGGAGTTGGGCGAGGTACTGAGGGACGGGCTGGCCGCGCTGACCGGCAAGGGCGTCGTGGGCTACCGCTGCCGCGGGCTGTGGGCGGGCGTCGATGTGGACCCCGCGCTCGGCACCGGCCGCGAGGTGAGCGAGCGGCTGATGGCCGAGGGGATCCTGGTCAAGGACACCCATGGTTCGACGATCCGTCTGGCACCGCCGCTGACCATCACCCGTGAGGAGCTGGAGGGGGCGCTGGCGGCGCTGGAGAAGGTACTCGGCTGATCGGGGGGACGCAGCCGATCGAGCTGATCGATTGATCGGAACCACGAAGCGCCGGGCCGCATTACGTTTCATACGGCCCGGCGCTTCGTCATGTTCAATCCCGCTCGGAGATTCTTTATCAGCGACCCCGTCGCGGTCCTGTCAGAACCTCGAACCGTAGGTAACGCCCAGGTCACGGCGGCCTTTCCGAGTTTTTATGTACATTGTTGAGCATTCCACTGTTCCCGATCGCACGGTGTGGAACACTTCGTGTCATCTCGCCGCACCCAACAGGCGAAGGCAACGGCGCGGAAAGGAGTTGCGGCTGGAGTGGACAGTGAGCCGGTCACGGTGACTGCCGCATACCGGGTGGAGCCCGGCCGCGAAAGCGAGTTCTATGCCTGGGCGATCGAGATGCTCAATACCGCGGCAAGCCTCCCGGGATATCTCGGAGGCGGGGTGATGGGATCCGGTTCAACCTCCTCGGAGTGGCACGTCCTCTACCGGTTCGAGGCGGAAGGACCGGCTCGGGCATGGGATTCCTCGCTGGAGCGCGCGCGATTGGCGTCCCGTACCGGGCCCTTCGTCGAGGAAAAGGGAACGCAGCGCACCTCGGGACTGGAGAACTGGTTCAAAGGGCCGGTGCGGCCACTGCCGCCACCGCCCAAATGGAAGCTGTGGCTGGTGAATCTGAGCGCGGTCTTCCCTCCGGTTCTCCTCTTCAACGTGCTGGTGATCCCGTTCATCAAGGACACCAATTTCCTGCTGCGGACCCTGGCCTTGTGTCTCGGCGTGACCGCGATGGTGACCTGGCTGGTCATGCCACGGCTGCAGCGGCTTCTGAAGAAGTGGCTCCACCCGCCGCTTCAGTCGATACGAGGACGTCACAGGCGGATGGCGGCCGACGGCCCACGCGCTCGCCGGTAGGTGAGCGGGGCGTCGCGGCCCGATGGCCGGGGCGGGTGATACCCGGTCGGTTTTCTCATCGCAAGGAGGCAAATCCGGATGGAATCGCTGAGGACACTCCTCGTCGATCATTACGACTCGTACACGTACAACCTCTTTCATCTGCTGACCGAGGTCAACGGCGAGGAACCGGAGGTGCTTCTGCATGACGCGCCGGAGTGCGCGGACATCGATCTCTCCGCGTTCGACAACATCGTGCTCACCCCCGGCCCCGGCCATCCGGCGGATCCCCGGGACTTCGGCGCCACCGCCCGGCTGATCGAGCGGTCGCCCATCCCGGTGCTGGGGGTGTGCCTGGGGCACCAGGGGATCGCGCTCGGCGCGCAGGCGCGGGTGGTGTCCGCGCCCGAGCCCAAGCACGGGCATCTGTCCCGGATCAAACACGGCGGGCGCGGGCTGTTCCGCGGCCTTCCGCAGGACTTCACGGCCGTGCGCTATCACTCGCTGTGCGTGGCCGAGCCGCTGCCGCTGGGGCTGCAGGGCATCGCCTGGTCCGAGGACGGTGTGCTGATGGGGCTGCGGCACCGGGCCCGTCCGCTGTGGGGCGTCCAGTTCCACCCGGAGTCGGTGCTGACCGGATACGGCCACCGCATGCTCAGCAACTTCCGCGATCTGACCATTGAGCACGCGAACGGCGAGTCGGTGACCTCCACCGTGACCCCCGCCTCCGCCGAGGAGCCGCGCCGCGCCCGTACGGCGTCCAAAGCGGCCAAGGCGGCCAAGGCGGCCACCGCGCCGGGCTCCCCGCCCATCCCCGAGGCGGACCCCCGAACCGAACTG
>NZ_JAAAYH010000498.1:0-6279 GCF_018035285.1 Streptomyces sp. MK37H
CACCACCCCGCCGTCCTGCCCTGGCTCGGCGCCAACTTCTGGTCCCGCACCGGCGGGCCCTTGATGTGGCGCGACTACGACCCGACGACGGTCCGCGCGGAACTGCGGGTGCTGCGCGAGCACGGCCTGACGATGACCCGGTCGTTCTTCTACTGGCCCGACTTCCACCCACAGCCCCACCGCGTCGACGAGACGCTGTGCGAGCGCTTCCGCGACTTCCTCGACGCCCACACCGAGACGGGCATGGGCACGGTGCCCACCTTCATCGTCGGACACATGTCGGGCGAGAACTGGGACCCCGCCTGGCGCGGCGGCCGCGACCTCTACGAGGACGTGTGGCTGGTCGGCCGCCAGGCGTGGTTCGTGTCCCAGATGACCCGCCGCTTCAAGGACCACCCGGCGGTGACCGGCTGGCTCATCACCAATGAGATGCCCGGCTACGGCCGCGTCTACCAGGTGGATCCGCCCTCCTCCGAGGTGGTGACCGCCTGGGCGCAGGCCATGTGCAACGCCGTACGGGCGGCCGGCGGCACCCAGCCCATCTCCCTCGGCGACGGCGCCTGGGGCATCGAGGTCACCGGCCGCGACAACGGCTTCTCGCTGCGCGAGACGGCCGAGTACGTGGACTTCGTGGGCCCGCACGTCTACCGCTCGGACACCGACCGGCCGCGTCAGCACCTGCGCGCCGCCTTCGAGTGCGAACTGGCGTCGGTCACCGGACAGCCCGTCGTCCTGGAGGAGTTCGGGCTCTCCACGGACACCGTGTCCGATCGACACGCGGCGGTCTACTACCGGCAGACCCTGCACAACTCGCTGCTCGGCGGCGCCACGGGCTGGATCGCCTGGAACAACACCGACTACGACGACCTGTGGGACCGCTCGCCGTACGACCACCACCCCTTCGAGATGCACTTCGGCATCACCGACCACACCGGCGCCCCCAAGGCCCCGCTGCTCGAACTCGCCGCGTTCGCCGAGGTGTTGAAGGCCGTGGACTTCGCACACTGCCGCCGCGCCGACGCGGACGCGGCCCTGGTCGTGCCCGCCTTCCTGGAACGTGGCTACCCCTACAGCAGGCCCGCCGACCGGCCGCTGATCTTCACATCGCTGCACCAGAGCTATGTGGCCACGCGCGCCGCCGACCTGCCGGTGGGCTTCACCCGGGAAGCCGACGGGTTGCCCGGCGACGCGGCCCTGTATCTGCTCCCCGCCACCCGCCAGCTCACCACCCGCACCCGGCGTGAGCTCGAACGCCGCGCTCACGCGGGCGCCACCGTCTACCTCTCGTTCTGCTCCGGCGAGCACCCGGGGACCCGCGGCCCGTGGTTCGACGACCTGGACGGGCTGTTCGGCGTCGAACTGCAGCTCTCCTACGGCGTGGCCGAGCCCATCGAGGACGACGTCCTGGAGATGACGTTCACCGAGGACTTCGGCGGGCTGACGGCCGGGACCTCGCTGCGCTTCCCCGTCGCGGGCAACGAGGACAGCCGGGCGTATCTGCCGGTCGTTCCGCGTGATGCCCGGGTGGTGGCCGTCGACGCCCACGGGCGGCCCGCCCTCCTGATCCGCGACACCGGGCGCGGCCGCACCGTCCTGGCCACCTACCCCCTGGAGCACATGGCCGCCCGCACCGCCCGCGCCAACCCCGAGGAGACCCACCGGCTGTACGCGGCGCTCGCCGACGTGGCCGGGGTCCGCCGCCCGGTGACGGTCGACAGCCCCCACGTCGGCGCGGACCTCCTCGTCCACGACGACGGGCGCCGCTTCGTATGGCTGGTCAGCCAGAGCCCCGAGGAGGTCACCGTCCGCCCCGCCGCCGAGGGAACGCTGCACGACCTGGTGTCCGGCGCGGCGACGGCGGATGTGACACTCGGCCCGTACGGTGTGCGCGTCCTGGAGCTGACGTGACCGACCAGCCCTACCGCGACCCGACCGCGCCCGTGGCGGACCGGGTCCGCGATCTGCTGGGGCGCATGACGCTCAGCGAGAAGGTCGGCCAGGTCAATCAGCGGATGTACGGCTGGCACGCCTACGAGCGCACCGACAGCGGCCACACACCGGCGAGCGGCCCGTATGCGAGACGGTCCAGCTCTACGTGCGCCGGCTGTCGGGAGGCTCCTCGTGGCCCCGCGTACGCGAGCTCCGCGGCTTCGCCCGCCTCGACCTGCGGCCGGGGGAGCAGGCCGACGCCGTGTTCGCGATCGACGCCGACACCCTGGCCTCCGTCACCCGGGACCTCGGCCTCGCCGTCGAACCCGGCGAGCTCCTGCTGGAGACCGGGCCCTCCGCCACCGAAACGCAGGGGGCACGGCTGGTGATCGAGCCGCCCAGCTGATCGCAAGCTGTCTGGACGGTGATGTGAGGGACCGTCAGTATGGTGCCCGGGCGCGCCGGGTCCGGCGGAGCCGCGTTCGGGCACCATCGCTCACCCACGGGAAGGCCGCATGCCGACCAGGAGAACACTCAGGTACCTGACGGGAATCGCGTCGATCCTCGCTCTGCTGGCCACGGCGCCGGGACCGGTCGCCACCGCCCAACAGCCCGCCGCGCAGGCGGCCCCCGCCACCTCCGCCACCGCCCCCGCGGCCGACACCTGGCAGCCGCCGCTGTCGACGCGCGGCCGGTACATCGTGGACGCCAAGGGCGACCGCTTCCGGCTCAAGTCGGCCAACTGGGATGGTGCGCAGGGCTCGTGGACGGGGAGCGGCAGTGTCGATGACCCCGCCAACCACCACTCCGGGCAGAACTCCTCCGGCATCCCCCTCGGCCTGGACCGGGTTCCCCTGCCGACGCTGCTGGCCGACTTCCATCGGCTGGGCATCAACAGCATCCGGCTGCCGTTCTCCAACGAGATGATCCACGCCACGGCGACCGTCCCGGACAGCGCCGTGGCCGCCAACACCCGACTGCGTGGAAAGACACCCCTGCAGATCTTCGACGCCGTGGTGTCCGCCCTCAGCCGGGACGGCTTCGCCGTCATCCTCAACAACCACACCAACACCACCCGATGGTGCTGCGGCATCGACGGCAACGAGCGGTGGAACAGCGGCCAGTCCACGCAAGCGTGGATCGACGACTGGGTCTTCATGGCCCGCCGCTACGCCGACGAACCACGCGTGGTGGGCGCCGACCTCTACAACGAGGTGCGCCGCGATGTCCTGGACGACCCCAACTGGGGTCTCGGCGATGAGCACGACTGGTACACCGCCGCCCAGCGCGCCGCCGACCGCATCCTCACCGAGGCCGACCCCGATCTCCTCATCGTGATCGAGGGCATCAACTGGACCGGGGTTCCGGTGGACGGGCTGCCCCACGAGCGCCCCACTCTGGCCCCCGCGCGCACCCTCTCGCACACCCTCGTCAGCGCCAACAAGCTCGTGTACTCCGCCCACTTCTACGGATACACCGGCCCGCGCCACAGCGGCGCCACCGGCGTCGGCGAGACACACGACCCCCGGTACCAGGACCTCAGCCGCGATGAGCTGTATCGAGCCCTCACCGACCAGGCGTTCTTCGTCGCCGAGGACGGCGGGCGGCACTACACGGCACCCGTGTGGATCAGCGAGTTCGGCATCGGATCGGCCGAGACGGGCACCGCCCCGCGCGCCTGGTTCACCAATATCACCGACTACTTCGCCGACCGTGACGCCGACTTCGCCTACTGGCCACTCGTGGGATGGGAAGGCCACGACGACTGGGCGCTGCTGCGCTACGACTCCACGGGCCGCAGATACGGAATCCTCGATCAGGGCGACTGGCGCGGCACGGCGTGGCAGCGGCTGATGACCGCGCCCGGACACACCGGTCCCGCCGACCGCGTCCCCAGCTGGCGCATGCTCGTCACCGACCACGGCGACCATGTGCAGTCGCTGATCGAGCGGGGCCGGGGTGACTGGGATCCGGGCGCCTACAAGGCCGCCTGCCCCGATGGGCTGCGGCTGATCGGCCTCAGCCACACCACCGGGCGCGGACTGTGCACCGACACCGGCGCCGACGACCCGCGTGCCCCCGGCACCGCCCATACGGTCGTCACGGACGAACGGTACGTACCCGCCGGTGGCGACTGGGCCCCCGGCCACACCAAGTTCCAGTGCCCCTCGGACCAGTTCCTCATCGGCTACAGTCGCCGCGGCAGCCGGGTGTCCGCCGCGCTGTGCGCCCCGGCCCGCGCCCCATTGGGCACCACGGGACGTACGGTCTGGTTCGACCGCTCCGACGACCGGCCCGCCGACGCCGCGGGTGGAGACTTCGCCCACGGCGCCTACAAGGGCCAGTGCGCGGACGGCGAGTACGCCGCCGGTATCGCCTTCACCACGCGGGTGGGCAGCTCCGGCGACCCGGACGCACTGCTGTGCCGCCGCCTGTCCTGAGCCGTCGTCCCTTCTGAACCATCCGCCGTCCTGAGCTGCCGTCCGTCCTGGACCATCCGCCGTCCTGAGCCGTCCCCTGCCCCTGAGCTGCCAGTCGATCCGCCACCCTTGCCCGAATCTGACGCCCCGTCATATCGTAAAGCGGTGCGCGCAGCCGTTGTCGCACGACACCCGCTCAACCGGATCAGGAGTTACGGGGTGGAGCCGCACACCGCACCCGGGGCCGCGCCGAAAGTACGTGCCCGCGCGGTGACCCGCACCTTCGGGCACGGAGCCCGGCAGGTGCACGCCCTCGGACCACTCGACATCGACATTCGGCACGGGGAGTTCTGCTGCATCGTCGGCCCGTCCGGATGCGGCAAGTCCACGTTCCTGCGCATCGTCGCCGGACTCGTCCGCCCCAGCGGTGGCGAGGTCGAGATTCGCGCGCGTCGCCGGCACCCGGCCGCGATGATCCCGCAGGACTACGGCATCTACGACTGGAAGACCGTGCTGGCCAACGTCCGCTTCGGACTCGATGTGCGGCGTGTGCCGCGTAAGGCCGCCGACGCGCGGGCCAGGGACTGGCTGGCCCGGCTCGGTCTCTCCGACTTCGCCGACGCCTACCCGGCCACCTTGTCGGGCGGGATGCGGCAGCGGGTGGCGATCGCCCGCGCGCTCGCGGTGGAGCCGGAGGTGCTGCTCCTGGACGAACCGTTCGCCGCGCTCGACGCCCAGTTGCGCACCATCCTCCAGGACGAGCTGCTCGCGGTGTGCCAGGCGACCCGCACCACCGCACTGTTCGTCACCCACAGCCTGGAGGAGGCGATCGTGCTCGGGGACCGGGTGGTGGTGATGTCGGCCAGACCCGGCAGGGTGATCGCCGAACGGCACCCGCCGTTCGAACGCCCGCGCACCGGGGCGATGCGCCGCGCTCCGGAGTTCGCCGCGTTGCGGTCCGAGCTGTGGGAACTCCTGCGCGACGAGGTCCAGCGGGGCGGGGCCGGTGTCACCGCTCCGGCGGACCCGGTGGGGAAGCCCTCATGAAGAGCGAGAACACGGCGGCCTCGGCCCCGACCGCGCGGCCCGGTGAACACCCCGGCGAAGGTGAACGGGGCGGCGGGTCCGCCGAGACGACGCTGCTGGTGCGGCGCCCCGGGCCGGGGGAGCGCGATCCGGTCCGCGCCCACCGGCGCCGCCGCGCCATCGAGCTCTCCCTCGCCCTCGCCCTGCCCGCCGCGCTGATCCTGCTGTGGCAGCTCGCCGCGGATCGGCGCTGGATCGACTCGCGTATCTACCCCGCGCCGTCCACGATCGCGGCGGACGGCTGGCAGCGCGCCGCCGACGGCAAGCTGTGGCCGGACGTATGGGCCACCCTCAAGCGGGTGATCGCCGGTTACGCGCTCGGCACCGCCGCGGGCTATCTCTTCGGGCTGCTGATGGGCGCGCTGCGGATGGTCCGCGCGGCGCTGGAACCGTTGCTCGACGCCCTGTACGTCGTGCCCAAGCTCGCACTGCTCCCCGTGTTCCTCAATATGTTCGGCCTCGGCGAGGGACCCCAGATCGCGCTCGTCGCGACCACCGTCTTCTTCTTCGTGTGGATCTCCACGATGGCCGCCGTGATGGGAGTCGCCGAGGGCCACCGGGAGGCCGGACAGGTATTCGGCGCCGGTCCCTGGCAGATGTTCCGCCATGTCCTGCTGCCCGCCTCGCTGCCGCAGGTCCTCGTCGGCATGCGGGTCGCGGCCGGAGTGGCGGTCCTGGTCATCGTGGCCTCCGAACAGATCGCCGCGAACGACGGCCTCGGCCATCTGATCTTCGACTCGCGGACGCTGTTCCAGAACGACGTGATGTTCGTAGGCATCGTCTGCGTGGCCGTGCTCGGCGTGGTCTTCTCCGAACTCGTCCGGTTCATCGGCCGCCGGCTCAC
>NZ_JAAAYH010000499.1:0-6272 GCF_018035285.1 Streptomyces sp. MK37H
GATAGGGCCGCGGGATAAGCCCGCGGGATAAGTCCGCGGGATAGGGCCCAGCCGTCGCTGGCCAGCGCGGATGGAGCGAATTTGCTCTTGAGGGGTGGAGGTGCGTATGGTGGTAGATCGTTTGATCCCATTTGCCCGGCGCCTCGTAGAAGTGCGCCGCGAGGCGCGTTCCTTACCATCCCGTGGCTGACCGCATAGAGGCGGTCGTTTGCGACAACACACGGAGTTTGGGCGCGTGCCGAGACTCCGGAAGGTTTCGCATTTCGCATGTCCGTTTCCACTGATCACGCCGTCATGCCCGCTCACGAAGAGCCGAGCGAGACGAGCGAGCTGACCGCCCCGGCCGAGCCGTTCGAGCCGTCGGAGCAGGACGAGCAAACCGCCACGGAAGCCCCCGACACCCCTAAGGCGCCCGACATCACATTCGCCGACCTCGGCCTCCCCGAGCAGATCGTCCGCAAGCTGGCGCAGAACGGCGTCACCACGCCCTTCCCGATCCAGGCCGCGACCATCCCCGACGCCATGGCCGGGAAGGACATCCTCGGCCGCGGCCGTACCGGCTCCGGCAAGACCCTCTCGTTCGGCCTTCCGCTGCTGACCACGCTGGCCGGCGGCCACACCGAGAAGAAGCGCCCCCGCGGGCTGATCCTCACCCCGACCCGCGAGCTCGCGATGCAGGTGAGCGACGCGCTGCAGCCGTACGGCGATGTTCTCGGCCTCAAGCTCAAGGTCGTCTGCGGCGGCACCTCGATGGGCAATCAGATCTACGCGCTGGAGCGCGGCGTGGACATCCTGGTCGCCACCCCGGGCCGGCTGCGCGACATCATCGAGCGCGGTGCCGCGTCCCTGGACAAGGTGCAGATCGCGGTCCTCGACGAGGCCGACCAGATGGCCGACATGGGCTTCCTGCCCGAGGTCACCGAGATCCTCGACCTGGTGCCGCAGGGCGGGCAGCGGCTGCTGTTCTCGGCGACGCTCGAGAACGAGATCGACAGCCTGGTCAAGCGCTACCTGGTCGACCCGGTCACCCACGAGGTGGACCCGTCCGGGGGCGCCGTCTCGACCATGACCCACCATGTGCTGGTCGTGAAGCCGAAGGACAAGGCGCCGGTCACCGCCGCCATCGCGGCGCGCAAGGGCCGCACGATCATCTTCGTCCGCACCCAGCTGGGCTGCGACCGGGTCGCCGAGCAACTGTGCGACGCGGGCGTACGCGCCGACGCGCTGCACGGCGGTATGACGCAGGGCGCGCGCACCCGCACCCTGGCCGACTTCAAGGACGGGTACGTCAATGTGCTCGTCGCCACGGACGTCGCCGCGCGCGGTATCCACGTCGACGGCATCGACCTGGTGCTGAACGTGGACCCGGCCGGCGACCACAAGGACTATCTGCACCGCTCCGGCCGTACGGCCCGGGCGGGCCAGAGCGGCACCGTCGTCTCGCTGGCGCTGCCGCACCAGCGCCGCCAGATCTTCCGGCTGATGGAGGACGCGGGCGTCGACGCCTCGCGCCACATCGTCGGCGGCGGCGGAGCCTTCGACGAGGACGTGGCCCAGATCACGGGCGCGCGTTCGCTCACCGAGGTGCAGGCCGAGGCGGCCTCGAACGCGGCCAAGCAGGCCGAGCGCGAGGCGCAGGACCTCACCCGGGAGCTGGAGCGGGCGCAGCGGCGCGCGGCCGAGCTCCGCGAGGAGGCCGACCGGCTGACGGCGCGGGCGGCGCGCGAGCGCGGCGAGACCGTGGCACCGGCGGAGTCCGCGACCGCGGCCGAGGCCGGGGCCGGGACGGAGACGGTGGCCGAGGCCGCCGCTGTGATTCTGCCCGCGCAGCGCACGGCGGAGCCCGCGACGGTGCCCGCCGTGAAGGGCGCGGGGGCCGAGGCCGTCGAGGGCGCGGGTGACGGCCAGGCGCCGCGCCGCTCCTCGTACGACCGCCGGGACAACGACCGGGGCCGTGACGACCGGGGTGGCCGTTCCTTCGACCGCCGGGACGGCGACCGGGACCGCGGCTTCAACCGCGACCGGCGGGACGACCGCCGCGACGACCGTGGCGGTTTCAACCGCCGTGACGACCGGGGTGGCCGTTCGTACGACCGCCGGGACGGCGACCGGGACCGTGGCTTCAACCGCGACCGTCGCGATGACCGCCGGGACGACCGGCGCGACGACCGGCGGGACGACCGCTTCGGCCGCGACCGCGACCGGGACCGCCGGGACAACGACCGTGGCTTCGGCCGGGACCGCCGTGACGACCGCTCGTTCGGCCGCGACCGCCGGGATGACCGTGGCGGCTTCAACCGCCGTGACGACCGTGGCGGCAGCCGTCCGTACGAGCGCCGCGACGACCGTGGCTTCGGCCGCGACCGCCGGGACAACAACGATCGTGGTGGCCGCTCCTTCGAGCGCCGCGACCACAACCACCGTGGCGGGGACCGTCCGTTCAACCGGGACCGTCGCGACGACCGCCCGGGCCGCCGTGACGACCATCGGGGCGGCGCCACCGGCGGCCGTTCGTACGAGCGCTCCCACAGCTCGCACGACCGGTCCTTCGACCGCCGCGCCGACAAGCCGCGCTGGAAGCGCAACGGCTGATCGGGCCGTGCGCAACGGCTGATCGGGCCGTGCCGGAGGCCGTGCAACACCACGCTGTTGCACGGCCTTTCGCTCCCGGAGGGTATTGGCTCGGGAGTTGGCCCCTCGCCGAGCTATGCTGCGGGGGTGCGGGTCATTAGCTCAATTGGCAGAGCAGTGGACTTTTAATCCATTGGTTCAGGGTTCGAGCCCCTGATGACCCACCTCGGAAACCGCAGGCGCCATCGGTGACCTGCGGTTTCCTCGTTCCTGAGGATCCCGCCGCGCTGTCTTCCGCGGCCCAGGGCCGGGGGGTTCTCACCCCCGTCGTACAGAAGATCGAGTCTCACTCGACCGGCGCTTGAGCGGATGCCGAACGGTACTCGAGCGAAGAGTCTGAACCTGCTGCGTCTGGCCCGCTGCTCGGTAACGCGTAAGGAGACTCCTCGTGCGACTCGCGACAACGATCCGGGGTTTGATCCCCGTCATGGCGCTGGCGGTATCCGCATGGGCGGTCTCCGCTCCGGCGTCCGCCGAAGGAAAGGGAGGTGGTGGAAAGGAGGGCGAGAAGGCGGCCCCGGTGCCCTGCGGGGACGCGGCGGCGCTGGTCAACGCGGTGAGTGAGGCCAACAGCTCCCCCTCGGGAGGTTCCGTCGCCCTGACCACGGGGTGTGTGTACACGCTGGGCTCCGCGGCGTACACCGGCCCCAACGGCGCTGATGGACTGCCGCTCATCACCCGTGACGTGACCATCAGCGGGACCCTGGCGACCATCACACGCAGTGCGTCCGCGGCGGACTTCCGGATCGCGGAGATCGCGCCCGGCGGAAGCCTTACGGTCAACGGCGTGACCTTCTCGGGCGGCCGGGCGACCTCGGGGGCGGGCACCGACGGCGGCGGCATCCTCGACGGGGGCTCGCTGCGGCTGATCCAGTCCACGGTCACGGGCAACACCGCGAGCAACGTCGGCGGGGGCATCGAGGTCGCCTCGGGCGGCTCGGCGGTGCTTTCGGGCACGGATGTGACGCACAATTCCGCGGGGGACGGCGGCGGTATTCACATCAGTACGTCGGCCACCCTCAGCGTCTCGGGCGGCAACATTTCGGACAATACCGCGGACAGCTCGGGCGGCGGCGTCAGTAACTGGGGAACCACGCTGCTGAGCGCCGTCGAAATCGCGCGGAACAGGACCACCAACTTCGAGGGCGGCGCCATCTCCACCTCGATCGGAGATCTCACGATCAACGGCAGCCGGGTGCTCGAGAACACCGCCGGCAGTTTCGGTGGCGGTATCGCCAATATGGGCAGCGCGTTGCGCGTGCTGACCACCACGGTGAATGGGAATACCGCCACACTGAATGGCGGTGGTGTGTTCCAGCACGCGGGCACCACGCAAATGATCGGCGACACCGTCACCGGTAATACGGCCAATGGCGGCCAGGGCGGCGGGATCTTCACCGACGGCGGCTCGATCTCGCTCGCCGCGACCACGGTCTCCGGGAACAACCCGAACCAGTGCGTGCCGGCCCTCGCGGGATGCTGAAAGAGGCGTGACGACCGCGGAAACGACCCGGCTGAACGCCGCGGCGCCCCCGGAAGCCGTTCTTCCGGGGGCGCCGCATGCCTGACCGCGTGCTCGACCGTCAGTGCTTGCAGTCCTTCTTCTTTGCCTTGACCTTGACCGCCTTGTGGTGCTTCTTGGCCTTGTGCGGGTCCTTGGCCTTGTGCGGGTCCTTGGCCTTGTGCGAGGACTTGGCCTTGTGGTGCTTCTTCGCCTTGTGCGGGTCCTTGGCCTTGTGCTTCTTCGGCGGGTCCTTGTGCACGATGACGACCGGGTCCGGATCGTCGAGGGCGATGTTCGTGCAGTCGGCGCCGACGTCGATGTTGCCCGACGGGGAGGCTCCACCCATCTGGGCGATGGCGCCGGTGGTCGTGTCGCAGTCGTTGGCCTGGGAGACCGCACCGCTGCTGGTGAAGTTGACGCAGTCCGCGCCGGTGGTGATGTCCCTGGTGGGGGAGGCTCCGCCGACCTGGGTGATGGCCCCTTGGTCCAGGTCGCAGGAGTTGAGCTGAGCGGCCCCGCCGGTGTGCGGGAAGAGACCGTTGGCGCTCGCGCTACCGGCGCCGCCGACGACCATTGTGCCCGCGGCCGCCGCGGCCATGAGAGCTACCTTCTTGCCGATCTGCATTGTGCTGGTGCCTCCATATCAGGTTCTCCGCGAATGATCCGCAGACACCTCATCAACGAGATATCCGAGGATCGGGATCTGGAATTACCGGGAGATCACCCATCCGCCACAGTAAAGGTATATTCAGCCGGCGGTGAAGTCGGTGGAATTATCTGAGTCAAGCCCGGAAGGGCCGGTCCATCATGGGGCGGGCCGTGAATCATCACAAAATGAACGCGGCCCCGGGATAATTCTCCCAAGGCCGCGTTCATGATGAGCGAGGCGCTCCCGGGGCTCGGGGTGCGTTCCGGAAGTGCTCGGTGATTCAGGGCTTCTGGCGACCGCCCTGGCCACCGCTCTTCGCGCCGTCCGCGCCCTTCTTCTGCTTTCCGTTCTCCGGGTCGGAGCCCGCCACATTGACGCAGTTGGTCTCGTTGTCGACCTCGCCGGGGCCGATGGTGATCGGCCCGAGCACCGAGGTTGTCTGACAGTCGTTGGTCTGCTTCCTCACGCCACCCGACTTGCTGACGTTGACGCAGTTGGTCCGGTTCTTGACTTCGGATCCGGGGGCCAGCGCGACGGTGATCGGACCGATGACGGAGTGGGTACGGCAGCGGTTCTTCTGCTCCGCCACGCCCGACTCGGCGTAATTGACGCAGTCGGTCTCGTTGTTGGTCTTGGTCGGAGTGGCGGCCACCGTGACGGGGCCGATAGCGGAACTGGTGTCGCAGCGATTGCTCTGGCTCCCGCCGTTGGCGCCGGCCACGGGGCCGGGGTCGGCGGCGTCGGCGCCGCCCGTGCCGCTGATGAGCAGCGTGCCCACGGCGGCCACAAGAAGCGCCGTCCTTTTGCGCATGTGCATAAAGAGCCTCCAAATGGGCTTTCCGTGCGGTGCGCTCAGCACTGTCACCGAAAGTCTTTTTCGTGGCAGCGGCCCTGGAAGGGAGGCTTCCAGGGCCGCGATTCCCAACGGGGGGATGTCTCACGGTCTTCCCGCCCGCGGCGGGAACACTGTGAGAGGGTCAGCGACTCACGGGGTGTCGTCGACGGCGATGTTGGTGCACTTGGCGCCGACATTGACGTCGCGCGTCGGGGAAGCTCCACCCATCTGGGCGATGGGTCCGGTGCTGGTGTCGCACTTGTTGGCCTGGAGGACCGACCCGTCCTTGTTGGTGAAGTTGACGCAGTCGGCCCCGACCTCGATGTTGCCCGACGGGGCGGCGCCGCCGACCTGGGCGATGGCGCCCGTGGACGTGTCGCAGTTGTTGAGCTGCACGATGAAGTCGTCGTGGTTGTTGGCCAGGGCACCGCCCGCGCCACCGATGACCAGAGCGCCGGCGGCCGCGGTCAGGAGAACTGCCTTCTTGCCGATGTTCACTTAATTCCTCCGTCTGGGTTGCTCCGCGAATTCACGGACGCATGACACAACGAAGCTCATCAGTTAAGGCTTCGGGCCGCCAGTCAGCTTCACCCGTCCGGCATAGTGCGGCTCTTCCGGTGCGTGTTATCCGAGAATCCCGCTAAGGGGGACCA
>NZ_JAAAYH010000005.1:0-64655 GCF_018035285.1 Streptomyces sp. MK37H
CAACGTCCTCGCGCACAAGGCCCGTCTGCTGATGACCATGCTCGCCGTCCTGCTCGGCGTGGCCTTCGTCGTGGGCACCCTCGTCTTCACCGACACCGTCGGCAACGCCTACAAGGAGCGCTTCCTCACCACCCTGCGCGATGTCTCGGTCCAGGCCACACCGCCCTACGACGAGAAGGCCGGCGAGCGAGGAACGGTGGAGGAGGACACACTGCGGCGCCTGCGACGGCTGCCCGGCGTGGCGTCCGTCACCGGCTCCGTCGAGGGGTTCGCCGCCGTGGCCGCGAAGGACGGCCACCCCCTCGGCGAGGACCATGTGACCGCGGGGGGCAACTACTTCCCCCAGGCCGACGGCAAGGACACCCGCCACCCGCTGACCGCCGGGCGCGCCCCCACCGGGCCCGACGAGGTGCTGCTGGACACCGCCACCGCCGACCAGGGCGGCTACCGGGTCGGCGACACCGTCCGGCTGGCCGTCGACGGACCGGTGCTGCACAAGAAGCTCGTCGGCATCGTCCGCACCGACGACACCCACGGCTCCGGCGGCACCCTGGCGCTCTTCGACGACGCCACCGCGCAGAAGCTGTTCCTGAAGCCCGGCCGGTACGACGGAATCACCCTCGAGGCCGACCGCGGCACCTCGGAGGCGAAGCTCGCGGCCGAAGCGCGCCATCTGCTGCCCGGGGACTCCGACATCAGCACCGGGGCGCAGTTGCGCGAGCGGCAGCGGACCGAGGCGGCCGAGGGGACGAAGGGGCTCAGCCAGGTGCTGCTCGTCTTCGCGGCCATCGCCCTGTTCGTCGGCATCTTCGTCATCGGCAACACCTTCACCATGCTCGTCACCCAGCGTTCGCGGGAGATGGCCCTGATGCGGGCCGTCGGCGCCGAGCGCCGCCAGGTGACCCGCTCCGTCCTCATAGAGGCCGGCCTGCTGGGGCTGTGCGCGGGCGCCGCGGGGTTCCTCCTCGGTATCGGCGTGGCTTTGGGCATCCGGCAACTGTTCGCGTCCACCGGATCCGGCCTCCCGGACGGGCCGTTGGCCGTCTCGCCCAGCACCGTACTGATCTCGTTCCTGGTGGGCGTCGTCGTCACCATGCTCGCCGCCTATGTGCCCGCCCGCCGCGCCGCCGCCGTGCCTCCCGTGGCCGCCATGTCCGCGATCCACATGCCCCCGCCGGCCCGGAGCCTCCGCAGGCGCAACGCGATCGGTGTGGCCCTGATCGCGATCGGTGTGCTCGGCGTGGTGTTCACGGCGTCCAGTGGCGAGCAGGGCAGGACCATCGTGCTCCTTCCGGCCGCCCTGCTGCTCATCGGCATCATCGTGGTGACACCGGCGCTCTCCGGCCCGGCCGTCGACCTGGCCGGACCCCTGCTGCGCCGCTTCGGAGTCCCGGGCACGCTGGCGCCACGCAACGCCCGGCGCAACCCCCGGCGCACCGCCTCCACGGCCTCGGCCCTGATGATCGGTCTGTCCCTGGTCACCGGCCTCACGGTGGTCGCGGTGTCCGCCACGACATCGCTGCGCGAGCGGGCCGAGAACTCCGTCACGGCCGACTTCGAGATCTCGTCGAAGAACAGCGGCCACCTGCCCGCGTCGGTCCACGACACCCTGGCGAAGTCCTCGGCCGTGACCTCCTCCAGCCCGCGGCGCCAGGGCGCCGTGCGGATCGGCGGAGACGAGGTGACCCTGACCGGTGTGAATCCCCGGACCATCGGCGACCTCCTCGACCCGAGCTTTGTCTCGGGTTCTCTCGCGGCCCTGGGCTCGGGTGGAGGCAAGAACCTGCTGATCGACACCTCCATCGCCGACATCTACGGATGGACCACGGGACAGCGGGTTCCGGTGGTCTACGACGACGGCAGCCGAGGCTCACTGGAGATCGGCGGCGTCTACCACGACGACGAATACCTTCCGTCCACCATGATGCCGCTGGCCACGCTGCAGCCCCATCTGAAGGAGACCGAGGACGCCTCGGTCCTGGTGCGCACCAAGGCCGGTGGCGGCGACGCGGCACGGCGTTCCCTCCAGCGCACCCTCGACCAGAACCCCGTCATTCAGGTGCGGAACACCGACGACCTGGCCGAGGCGGCCGGTGGCGAGGCCATCACACTGCTCCTCAACGTCCTCTACGGGCTGCTGGCCATGGCGGTGGTGATCGCGGTCCTGGGAGTCGTCAACACCCTCGCGATGTCGGTGTTCGAGCGCACCCGTGAGATCGGGATGCTGCGCGCGGTGGGGCTCCAGCCCGAACAGACGAAGCGGATGATCCGTCTGGAGTCCGTGCTCATCTCGCTGTTCGGGGCCCTTCTGGGCATCGGCGCGGGCATCTTCCTCGGCTGGGCCGCGGGCAAGCTCGCCTCCGACAGCATCCAGGGGTACGAGATGGTCATCCCCTGGGGGCGTATCGCCGTGGCCCTCGCGGGCGCCGCGCTCGTCGGAGTGGTCGCCGGACTCTGGCCCGCCCGCCGGGCGGCCCGGCTGAACATCCTCACGGCCCTCAAGGCGGACTGAGGCGCGCCGCGGGCGCGGGGCGACGCGCCGCCGTGAGGCGCCGCTCAGGGGGTGCCGTAGGCCGCCACCATGATGTTCCGCACCACCGTGTTCATCTCCTGGCCCTTGGCATCGGTGGAGTTGACGCTGTAGACGAGGGTGCGCGAGCCGTCGCGGGTGGAGACGATGCCGGTGTTGTAGCCCCAGCGGCCGCCCGACTTCCCCCACACCTCACGGCCGCCCAGCTTCTTCATCGAGAGGCCGACCGAGTAGGCGGCCGGGTCGCCGGTGGTGAAGTCCGCCACCTTCGGCAGCGTGAACATCTCCAGCAGCAGCGGGCCGCGCACCACCCGCCCCTGGAACAGGGCCTTGGTGAACCGCTCCAGGTCCGCCGTGGTCGAGATGAGGTCCCCGGCCGCCCAGCCGTCCGTCGGGCCCCACACCGACACATCGCGCAGCCCGGTCGTGCCGTCGTCCAGTCGCATCGTCTGGTAGCCGTGGTTGTGCTCCCCGGCGATGCGCGGATCCGCCCCCGGCAGGTAGGTGTCGCGCAGCCCCAGGGGCTTCAGGATCCGATGGGTCACCTGGTGTTCGTATGTGTCGCCCGTGATCCGCTCGATGACCAGAGCGGCGACGGTGTAGCCGATGTTCAGATAGTGCTGCTTCTCGCCGGGCGCGAACTCGCGCTTCTTCGCGGTCGCCGAGCGGACCATCTCCTCGGGGTCATGTATCCGGAAGCGGTCGGCGTACCGCTCCTCGACCGTGTCCCCGGGGAGATCGGCGGCCGGGATGCCGTGCGTGTGATTGAGCAGCTGCCGTACGGTGACCTTCCCGTACGACGCCGGGATCAGCTCCGGCAGATACGAGCGTGCGGTGCGGTCCAGGTCGAGTGTGCCCTCGGCGGCCAGTTGCAGGGCGACCGCGGCCGTGAAGACCTTGGTCACCGAACCGGCGCGGAAGCGGCCCGCCGGATCGGCCGGCCGGCCGGTCGTGAGGTCGTGCACGCCCGAACTGCCTCTCCAGACGCCCTCGGTGCCCCCGACCCGTACCAGCGCGGCCGTGGCATCGCTCGTCGGCAGATCCGCGATGGCGGCCTCCAGCTCGGGAATCCCGGACCGCTCGGAGGCCGCGGGGGACGAGGTGGCCGCGGGCGACGAGGTGGCCGCGAGGGCCGGCGGCACCGCCGGGCCCGCCACGACGCCCAGGACGAGCGCCGCGGCCAGCAGGGTGCGACTGGTGCTCTTCATGGTCAACTCCAGTGAAATGAGCCGTTGTTCTCGGTGGCTCCATCCTGGTGACCGGCGGCCCGGCGCGGATCGCCCGCGCGAGCGGTGTTGCCGGTGTCAGTTCCTCGCCGACGCGGGGGAGGAGCCGGGCCGGGACGCTCCCCCGGGCGGGGGATCCCCGGCCGTGATCAGGCCCGTCTCGTAGGCGCAGATCACCGCCTGGATCCGGTCCCGCAGCCCCAGCTTGGCGAGCACATTGCCGACATGCGTCTTGACCGTGTGATCGCTGACGACCAGCTCCGCGGCGATCTCGGCGTTCGACAGCCCCCGCGCGAGCAGCAGCAGCGTCTCCCGCTCCCGCCCGGTCAGCGCGTCCAGCCGGGGGTCGGGCCGCCGTGGCCGGGCGGTGGCCCGGGTGTACTGCTCCACCAGACGCCGGGCCACCGACGGCGCGAGCAGCGAGTCGCCCCGCGCCACCACCCGTACCGCGTGCACCAGATCGTCCCTGCGCACATCCTTCAGCAGGAAGCCGCTCGCGCCCGCGTGCAGCGCCTCGTAGACGTACTCGTCGGAGTCGAAGGTCGTCAGCATCACCGTCCGGCAGGCGCCGGACGCGGCGATCTCGCGGCATGCCTCGATACCGTCCACACCTGGCATCCGGATGTCCAGCAGGGCCACATCGGGCGTGTGCCGCCGCACCGCCTCGATAGCCTCGGCCCCGTCGCCCGCCTCCGCGACCACCTCGATGTCCGGCTGGGCGTCCAGGATCATGGCGAAGCCGCTGCGCACCAGCTCCTGGTCGTCGGCCACCACCACCCGAATCGTCAACGCGCCACCTCCGCCGCGGAGGGTACGGGGAGATGGACCCGTACCTCGAAGCCCCGGCCGTCCGGGCCCGGCCCGGTGACCGCCGTACCGCCGTGCGCCGCCGCCCGCTCGCGGACCCCGATCAGACCGTGGCCGCCATCGGAACCGGACCGCGGTCCGCGTCCGTCGTCCAGCACCCGGATGTCCACCGCGCCTTCGCCATAGGTGAGTTGGACGGAAACGGCACGGGCCGCCGCGTGCTTGACCACATTGGTCAGGGCCTCCTGGACGATCCGGAAGACATTCGCCCCGGTGGCCTCCGGCAGCGGCCGCACGGCCCCCGCCGA
The DNA here is from genome assembly GCF_018035285.1 of Streptomyces sp. MK37H. Taxonomy (NCBI): domain Bacteria; kingdom Bacillati; phylum Actinomycetota; class Actinomycetes; order Kitasatosporales; family Streptomycetaceae; genus Streptomyces; species Streptomyces sp. MK37H. The sequence continues at coordinate 4,872 of NZ_JAAAYH010000005.1, forward strand.
TTCGTACGCCACATCGAGGCCACTCGCCCGTATCCGGTCGAGCAGGTCGGGCAGACCGGCCAGGCCCGGCTGCGGCTCGCGCGGGGCGCGGCCCGGCTCATCGCCGTCGCGCAGCACACCCAGCATCCGGCGCAGCTGGGTCATGGCGTCCCGGCCCGTGGCGGAGATGGCGTCGAAGGCGGCCTCGGCCCGCTCCGGGGCCGTCCGCACCGCCACCGGGCCGGCCTCCGCCTGCACGATCATCAGGCTCACCGCATGGGAGAGGATGTCGTGCATCTCCCGTGCGATCCGGGCCCGTTCGCGCGCGGCGACCCGCTCCGCCTCGATCCGGTGCTCCCGCTGCCGGGCATCGGTCAGGCGTCCGAAGACATAGGCCGCCGCGAACACGAAGAGGGAGAAGGTCAGCTCACGCGCCGTCCGGGTGTTCAGCCACACCGACACCGGCACGGCGACCGTCAGCAGACCCCCGGCGACCAGCCGCTTCCACGGCGGTGAAACGGCGGCGATCGTATAGATGATGACGAGCCCGGTGTACGGCAGCGGCTGTCCGGGCCCCTCCACCGCCAGCTTGTACAGTGCGCTGGTCGCGATGATCGCGGTCAGTACCGCGAGGGGAGCGCGCCGGCGCCAGACCAGGGGGACGACGGTGAGCGTGGTCAGCCCGTAGGCGGGCCAGGTCGCCGGCTCCTGATCGGGTGGCCGCGGCACCACGAACGGCATCGTCATGGCCGCCTGGACCAGGAGCGCGATCCCGATGTCCACGGCCTGGGGGTGGGCTGCTCCCAGCGCCCTGCCCCGCTCCCACCACCCCCGCATGAGACTGGATGGTAGCGGCTATGCCCTTGGTGGTGACGGCTGTGCCGCCTCCAGCAGGACGCGTGCGGCCGCTTTCGCCTGATGCGCGGGTTCCGCGCTGCCGGTGATCGCCGCGGTGGTGATGGCGCCTTCGGCCAGCAGGGCCAAGTGGTCGCCCAGCGAGGCCGGTTTGCCCGCGGCCGCCGTCAGCTCGGCGAGGTAGCGGAAGAATGCCTCCTTGTGCGCCCGGGCCGTCTCGGCGACGGCCGAGGAGGTGGCGCCGAGTTCCCCGAAGGAGTTACTGAAGGCGCAGCCGCGGTAGTCCGGCTCGCCGAACCACTCGTGGAGCCAGTCGAAGACCGCCAGGATGCTCTCCTCGGGGGTGGCCTGAGAATCGGCGTACGCGGCCAGCTTCCGGCGCCAGCGGACGTCGCGCCGCCGCAGATACGCCTGTATGAGCTCACCCTTGGACGGAAAGAGCTGGTAGAGCCGCTTGAGGGAGACGCCTGACGCGGAGCGGATCTCATCCATGCCCACCGCCTGGATGCCCCGTCCGTAGAACAGGGTCTCGGCCGCGTCGAGGATCCGGAGCTCCGCGGTCTCGGGACTGATCATGTCATCGCTCTCCTGGTGTCCGGCCGGTCAGAAGCCGAGGTCTCAGAGGCCGAGGTCGCTCAGCCCGGGGTGGTCGTCGGGGCGGCGCCCGAGCGGCCAGTGGTAAAGGCGTTCCGACTCCTTGATGGGGAGGTCGTTGATGCAGGCGTAGCGCAGACGCATCAGACCGTTGTCGTCGAATTCCCAGTTCTCGTTGCCGTAGGAGCGGAACCAGTTGCCGGAGTCGTCGTGGGATTCGTAGGCGAAGCGTACGGCGATGCGGTTGCCGTCGAAGGCCCACAGCTCCTTGATGAGCCGGTAGTCCAGCTCCCTCGCCCACTTGCGGGTGAGGAAGGCGACGATCTCCTCGCGCCCGGTGGCGAACTCCGCGCGGTTCCGCCAGCGCGAGTCGACGGTGTAGGCCAGGGCGACCTTCTCCGGGTCACGGGAGTTCCAGCCGTCCTCCGCCAGCCGGACCTTCTCGATGGCGGTCTCGCGGGTGAACGGGGGGAACGGAGGGCGAGCGGCGTCGGTCATGTCGACTCCTCGAGTCGTGGCGAGGGGAGTGGAGGGGAGGGGAGGGGAAGGGAGGGGAGAACGAGTATTCTCCCGTCGGGAACGACACTAGGAGAACGATGGTTCTCGCGCAAGTGCCGACCCGTCGCCGTTCCGGAGACAGGGGGTGGTGATCACGCTTTCCGATGGCGGTGGGTACCGTGCGAGCGGGAAGTACCGTGCTCGACGACAAGGCAGGGGGCCGGCGTGTTGATCGATGATCTGCGGCAGGAGCTGCCGGACGGCCGGATGGTCGAGGACCCCGGTGTCGCCGCCGGGTTCATCCACGACGAGGCGGAGTGGGCGCCGTACGGCACGCCCCGCGTGGTGGTGCGGCCACGTACGGCGGCGGAGGTGCGCTCCGTGGTGCGGGCCTGCGTACGGCACGGCGTTCCGCTGGTCACCCGGGGCGCCGGCACCGGTCTCTCCGGCGGTGCCAACGCCGTCGAGGGCTGTGTGGTGCTCTCCACCGAGGCGATGGACACCATCCACGAGATCGACCCCGTGGAGCGCCTCGCGGTCGTCGGACCCGGGGTGGTCAACGACGATCTGCGGGCCGCCTGCGCCGAGCGGGGGCTGTGGTACCCGCCGGACCCGGCGAGCGCGCCCTGGTCCACCATCGGCGGCAACGTGGCGACCAACGCGGGCGGGCTGTGCTGTGTGAAGTACGGCGTCACCCGCGACTATGTCCTCGGCCTGGAAGTCGTGACCGGCACCGGTGAGCTGGTGCGGCTGGGCCGCAGGACCGCCAAGGGCGTGGCCGGGTACGACCTGGCGGGGCTGATGGTGGGCTCCGAGGGCACCCTGGGAGTGATCACCGAGGTCACGGTGCGGCTGCGGCCGCGGCGCGAGGCGGAGCGCACGGTCGCCGGATACTTCTCCTCGGTCGTGGCGGCGGGACGCGCGGTGGCCGCGATCGGGGCTGCGGGGCTCACCCCGTCCGCGCTGGAGCTGATCGACCGGCACTGCCTGGCGGCGGTCGACAAGTGGAAGAACATGGGCCTGTCCGTCGACGCGGACGTGGTGCTCCTCGGACGTACGGACGCCCCGGGCCCGGCCGGAGAGCAGGAGGCCGAGCGCATGCTCGCCTGTTTCGAGGAGGCGGGGGCGACCTGGGCCGCGCAGTCCACGGACCAGGAGGAGGCCGACGCGCTGTTCGCGGCCAGGCGACTCGCCTACCCGGCCCTGGAACGGCTGGGCCCGGTGCTCACCGAGGACGTGTGCGTGCCCAAGGCGGCCGTACCGGAGATGCTGGCGCGCATCGAGCGCGCCGCCACCCGCCATGACACGCTCATCGCCAACATCGCCCACGCCGGTGACGGCAACCTCCATCCGCTGCTGATCACCCAGCCCGGCGACACCGCGGCCCGGGAGCGGGCCCAGGCCGCGTTCCACGAGATCATCGCGGACGCCATCGACCTCGGCGGCACGGTCACCGGCGAACACGGTGTGGGCCTGCTGAAGCGGGACGGTCTGGAGCGGGAGCTCACCCCGGCCGTTCTGGACATGCACCGCGCGGTCAAGGCGGCCCTCGACCCGCACGGCATCCTCAACCCGGGCAAGGTCATCGCCCGCGGCTGAGCGCGTGGCGGGGGAGTGGGATCACTCCAGTCCGCAGGCACCGCCGTGCGAACCCGACGTATGGCGCTCGATCGTCCTCGGGACGTCGCGGACCACGCGGACCGCGCACACCGACGACACCTGAAAACCCCGAGAGACGAGAGACACCCATGCCACACACCGACGTCCCCCAGCAGGTCAGCGGCCACGCCCGCGCACTGGACGGCACCCTCCTCGCCTACCAGCGCCAGGGCACCGGAGCGCCGCTGGTGCTCCTGGCGGGCCAGGCCAACAACCACCACTGGTGGGACGGCGTACGGGCGGACTTCCACGCCACGCACTCCACCCTCACCATGGACTGGCGCGGCACCGGGGAGAGCGGTAAGCCCGACCGCCCCTACGCGACACGGGACTTCGCCGACGATGTGATCGCCGTCCTCGACCATCTGGGCATCGAGTCCGCCGATCTGTACGGGACCTCCATGGGAGGGCGGGTCGCCCAGTGGGTCGCCGCCCGCCACCCGGACCGGATCCGGCGGCTCGTCCTCGGCTGCACCTCACCGGGCGGGCCACGGGCGACGGAGCGCGACATGGCGGTACGGCGCTCCCTGGCCCAGGCCGACGCGCGGGCGGCGAGGGAGGCGCTGATCGACCTCATGTACACCCCGGCCTGGCGGTCCGGGCACCCCGGGCCGTATACGACCCTCGGCGACCCCGCCATGCCCCCGCACGCCCGGCGGCGCCATCTGGTGGCGAGCAATGAACACGACGCCTGGGACGTCCTCCCGCTGATCGGCGCGCCCACGCTGATCCTGCACGGGGCGGACGACAGGCTCACCCCGGCGGCCAACGCGCCGCTGCTCGCCTCCCGTGTTCCCCGGGCGCGGACGCACATTTTCGAGGGCGCCCGGCACGGCTACTTCGAGGAGTGCCGCCCGGAAGCCGGGGCGATCGTGTCGTCGTTCCTCACCGACTGACCCGCCTTCGCTGTCAATCCCCTGCCACCGCTGGGCACCGGCTCTACTTCCTGTGGTGGCCCGCCCAGCGGGAGCTCGGCACCGACGGGCGGCGACCGTAAGGCCGCCGCCCGCGCTCGCGGGGCGTCGCTCAGGAGGCGGTGTCCGCCGTCTGGAGCGAGGCGGAGTGGGCATCGGCGGTGCGCTGGTCCTGGCGTATCGCCGTGGTGGTGCCGCGCGGTGCGATGCGGGCGCGCAGGGACACCACCGTCAGCAGGGCCAGGGCCGTGCCGACGAGCGGGACGGTGAACGCGGCGCTCGCGCCGAAGCCGTCCGCCACCTGTCCGCTCGCCGTCACCGCCGCGGCCTGCCCCAGCGCGACCGAGCCGGTCAGCCAGGTGAACGCCTCCGTCCGGGAAGCGGCCGGGACCAGCGCGTCCACCAGGGTGTACCCGGTGATCAGCGCCGGTGCGATGCACAGGCCCGCCAGCAGCCCCAGCCCGCCCAGCGGCAGTGGTGCGGACACCGCCCAGAGCGTCGAGCAGATCAGCGTCAGCGCGGCGTAGGCGGTCAGCAGCCGCCGCCGCGGGGAGGTGCGCCAGGTGATGGCGCCGCAGGCCACGCCCGCGAGCATGTTGCCCGCCGCGAAGACGCCGTACAGCACACCGTTCAGGCCCGGTTGACCCTGCTCCTGGGTGAGGGCGGTCAGGGCGACCTGCATCCCGCCGAACACCGAGCCGATGCCCAGGAAGGCCACGGCCAGGACTCGCACACCCGGCACGGACAGGGCCGAGGCGTGCCGCTCCCGCGCGTCGGCCCGCGCCGGGCGCGGCGGTGGCGCGGTACGGCGCCGGGCCGCGAAGAGCAGCCCGCCCACCAGTGTCAGCGCGGCCTCCGCGATCAGTCCGGAGGCCGGGTGCACGGCGGTGCTCAAGGCGGTGGCGAGGACGGGGCCGATGACGAACGTGAGCTCGTCCGTCACGGACTCGAACGCGGCCGCGGTCGCCAGCAGCGGATGGCGTCCCGGGCGCGGCCCGGATCCGCCCGGCGCGCCGTCCCCGAGGGCGGCGGCCCAGCGGGCCCGCACCATGGGCCCGACCTGTGGGACGGAGGCGCCCGTGGGCACCGCGGCGGCGATCAGCGCCCACAGCGGCGCGTGGGCCAGTGCGAGCGCCGTCAGCAGTGCCGCGGCCGCCGCGTGGAGCAGCACACCCGGCACCAGGACCGCGCGCTGCCCGTGGCGGTCGGCCAGCTTGCCGCTCTGGGGCGCGAACAGCGCCATGGAGACGCCGGTGACCGCCGCGACCGCACCGGCGACACCGTACGACCCGGTGGTGTGGCGCAGCAGGAGCACGATGCTGATCGTCAGCATCGCGAACGGCTGCCGGGCGGCGAACCCGGGCAGCAGGAAGGTCCACGCGCCCGGGGTGCGCAGCAGTTGCCGGTAGCCGACGCGCTGTACGGGGGGAGGGGTGTCGCTGGAGACCGCGGATGCCACGGCCGACGCCTTTCCGCCGCCTGGTAGCGCACCCGGGCCGGCATGGCGGAGTGCGCCGAGAGCTGTCCTCTCGCGCTGGACCGGGGTAGATACCGGGTCCGCGCCGATCAGGGGGCTTGAAGGACCGCGGCCGCCGAGCGGTCGCGCCAGCTCTGCGTCAGGCAGAGTGGTTCGTTGCTTGCGGGCTCATCGTACAGGGGGAGCCGCCACCTCGCCGGTGGCGGCCGGTCCCGTGCGCGGTCAGGTGCCGGGCAGAGGCCGGACGGTGAGGATCTGCTGGGCGTGGCCGACCGGACCGCGCAGGTCGTGCAGCACGGTGCTGGTGATGCCCTGGCCGGTGCTGCCGAAGGTGACCGTGGTGTCCAGTCCGGTCCAGCGGCCCTCGGGCTGCCGGTGGAGGTGGATGGTCAGGTCGACGTTCGGGAACATCCAGGCGGTGGGCGACTGCCGTACGGCGATGCCGTTGGCGGTGTCCACGAGCGCGATGTACGAGGCCAGCGGGGTGCTGGTCTGCCCGGCCACCAGGTCGAGCGGGGTGGAGACCCAGAGGGTCGCGCGGCCCGGCTCGCGCGGCGCGAGCGGACGGGAGTCCAGGGAGGCGATGTACCCGCCGGGCCACAGCGAGGCCATCGCCCAGGGGTCGAGCTGCTCGGGAGGGGTGAGCCGGTCCCCGGCGCCACCGGCCACGGCCGCGGTGTCCACGGCGGCGAGGAGCCAGGCGCGGGCCCGGACCACGGGGCGGTCCGCGATGAGCACCACGGCCTCGAGGAGTTCGATGGTGCGGCCGGGCCGGATGCTCTCCACCCGGATCTCGCACTCGTCGAGGGCGAGGCGTCCGAGGATGTCGAAGCTGATCCGGCTGAGCAGCAGCCCGGTGTGCGGACGGGTGGCGAGGTGGCGGTCGATGGCGTGGACGATGAGCCCGCCGAGCGGGCTGAAGTGCTGTTCGTCGGTGCTCCAGGCGCCACTGACGTGGGCGGTGGGCTTGTAGCGGTACTCGTCGATCGGCTCGTAGTAACTGTCGGTCGTCAAGGGGGACTTCTCCTCGGGGGGAACATCGCAGACACTTCCTCAAGATCCTTGAGTATCTCCTCTTGATCAAGGGTTGCGTCATCCCCTAAGTTGAAATAACAACGGGTGGCATGAACCTGTTCAGCCGCAGTACCGCGCGCCGCGCGATCACCAGCGCCGCACCGGCGGCCCCCACTACTCGGGCGACATCCGGCACCGTCGCTCTGCCGGATCCCGGCCTCGCGGCTCTCACCGGAGAGTGGATCGTCGATCCGGCGCACAGCCGGATCGGTTTCTCCGTCCGGCACGCCATGGTGAGCACGGTGCGTGGCGCCTTCACGGAGTTCGAGAGCCGACTCTACTTCGACGGCCGCGACCCGCGCCGTTCCCGTGCCGAGGTCCTGCTGTCCACGGCCAGTGTCCAGACCGGCGTCGAGCAGCGCGACGACCACTTGATGGGCCGGGATTTCCTGGACGCCAGAACCTTCCCGCACATCCGGTTCATCAGCACCGCCGTGGAGGTCGCGGGCCCGGACGTCTACCGCATGGCCGGGGACCTCACGATCAGAGACGCCACCCGCCCCGTCGTCCTGGAGCTCACCTACATCGGACATGTCACGGATCCCTTCGGCTACCAGCGGGCGGGCTTCGACGGCACGACCACCATCAACCGCTCCGAATGGGGGCTGACCTACAACGCCAGGCTGGCCGAGGGCGGCGCCCTGGTGAGTGAGAAGGTCCGCCTCCAGTTCGACATCGCCGCCATCCGCACCGCCCCCACCGCCTGACAGGGCCCGGACCAGGGCGCCCTCTCGTTCTGCGAGGAGGGTGCTGAGGGGGGGCCGGGCGGCGACCGGCAGGGGAACCGGCGCCGTCACATCGGCTTCGCGGCCGTGGTGGTGAGATCCAGATTGTCCTCCACCCACAGACGCAGATTCCTGAGCGGAACGGACGCGCTGTGGCCCAGGGAGGAGAGCTCGTACTCCACATGGAGCGGAACGGCCGGGTAGACGGTCCGCTCCACCAGCCCGGCGTCTTCGAGGCGCCGCAGTGTCTGGGTGAGCACCTTGGGGCTGACCCCCTGAAGTCGGCGCTGCAGCGCACCGAATCGGAGGGGGCCGTCCTCCAGGGCGCCGATGGCCAGCGCCGACCATTTGTTCGCCAGCAGATCCAGCATGGCGCGGCACGGGCACTGGGCCTCGTACACATCATGGTGGGCGTGCTGGCCCGTGTGGCATCGCGTACTCATGGAGGAAACCTTCCGGGTTGCTTCGTACTACCCAAAAGGTAGCAGTGTCCCTTGCGGGTAACCAGGTCCCTGAAGTTAGCGTGCGAGCGCGTTCGGAGAGCGGGCGTGAACGATACGGATGAGCTCAGGAGGCACAACGTGTCCAGGTCCATGATGCGTGCGGTGGTACAGGACGCGCCCGGCGGCCCGGAGGTGCTGCGCGTCGCGGAGGTCGCGCGGCCGGAACCGCTGCCCACCGAGGTGCTGGTGCGGGTGCACGCCGCCGGCATCAACCCGGTCGACTGGAAGACCCGTCAGGGCGGCGGTATGGCGGGCGTGCTCGGCGAGCCGCCGTTCACCCTGGGCTGGGATGTCTCCGGTGTGGTCGAGGAAGTCGGGTTCGGGGTGACCACGCTGGCCCCCGGCGACGAGGTGTACGGGATGCCGTGGTTCCCCCGTCAGGCCGGCGGCTACGCGGAGTTCGTGACGGCCCCCGCCCGTCAGTTCGCCCGTAAGCCCGCCACGTTGAGCCATGAGGCGGCGGCCGCCGTGCCGCTGGCGGCGCTGACGGCATGGCAGATCCTGGTGGACACCGCCAAGTTGGAGGCGGGTCAGCGGGTTCTGGTGCACGCCGCCGCCGGTGGCGTCGGCCACTTCGCCGTCCAGTTCGCACGGCACCTGGGGGCGACGGTCGTGGGGACCGCCCGGGAGAGCCGCCACGAATGGCTCGGCCGGCTCGGGGCGGCGGAACTGATCGACTACACCAAGCAGCCCTTCGAGGGCACGGTCGAGGACGTCGATGTGGTGATCGACCTGCTGGGAGAGGAGCACGACGCCACCAGCACCCGTTCCCTGGAGGTGCTCAAGAAGGGGGGACTGCTGGTCGCCGTCCCCAGTGGCGTCAGCCCCGAGCTGCGGGAGGCCGCGGACGCCCGCGGCGTGCGCACCAGCCCCTTCCTCGTCGAGCCGGACGGCGCCGCCCTTACCATCATCGCCGGACTGATCGACCAGGGCGCGGTCGAGGTCGAGGTCGAGGACGTCTTCCCGCTGGAGGAGGCCGCCCGCGCCCACCGCCAGGGGGAGGACGGCCACACCCGCGGCAAGCTGGTGCTCCGTACCGGCGCCTGACCGCTCCCCGGCCGACGGCCGACGCCACTTCGCACCACCCATCACACCAGCCCCAGGAGACGCGCATGTTCTACGAGATCCGCCGCTACCAGACCAGGCCCGGCCGCCGGGAGGAATGGGTCACCTTCATGGAGGAGGTGGTGATCCCCTTCCAGACGTCGCAGGGGATGAACGCCATCGCCTCGTTCATCGACGAGGAGGACCCCGACGGCTATGTGTGGATGCGGCGCTTCGCCGACGAGGCGGAGCGGGTGCGGCTCTACGAGGCCGTCTACCAGAGCGAGCGGTGGCAGCAGGAGATCGGCCCCCGGGTCGACGAACTGCTGTTCCGGGAGAAGATCCAGGTCACGCGGGCCGTGCCCACGCCCGCATCCGGGCTTCGCTGACCGCGACGACGCCACCAACGGGACGGCCGTACGCCGGTGACGCCGTCCACGGCCCCGGAATCACACGGCCTCGGAATCACACGGCCCCGCCCGGAACCACACGGCTCCGGGCGGGGCCGCGCCGGGGTCACCCGGAGACGGTCCGGACGGGGGCGGGTGCTGCGGCCTCGGCCCCGCCACGGCCGCTGCCGCGGCGGATGAAGTAGACGCCGACGGTGGCGAGCAGTGAGGCCGCGGAGAGCGCATAGAGGCCGCCGTTGGTGCTGCCCGTCGTCTCCTCCAGATAGCCGAAGAGGGTGGGGGAGACGAAGCCGCCGAGGTTGCCGAGGGAGTTGACGACGGCGAGCCCCGCGGCCGTGACCTTGAGGTCGAGCGTGGACTGGGCCAGCGGCCAGAAGAGGTTGGCCGCGCACTTGCTGCCGACGGCGGCCAGAGTGACGGCCGCGAGCCCGAACCACGGGGCGCCCAGGGTGGCGAGGAAGGTGCCGATGGCGGACAGCACCAGCACGATGGCGAGGTAGGGCCGCCGGTCCGGAACCCGGTCGGTGTAGCGGCTCATCGTGTACATCGCGATGACCGCGCAGATCCACGGGATGGCCGTGAGCAGCCCGATCTGGAAGGACGAGAGCCCGCCGATGTCGTCCACCAGGCTCGGCAGCCAGAAGGTGATCGCATATCCGGTGAGCGCCATGGCGAAGAACACGCCGGTCAGCAGCGCCACCTGGGGGTGGACCACCAGCCGCAGCCTGGACACCTGGGGCTCGCGGCTGCGCGCCTCGCGGTCCCGCTCGACCGCCGCGCTGAGGGCGGCCTTCTCCTCGCTGCTCAGCCAGCGGGCGTCCCTGATCCGCGAGACGAGGAAGAAGGCGGCGACGAGGCCCACGGTGATCGAGATGGCGCCTTCCAGTGCGAACATCCAGCGCCAGCCGGCGAATCCGCCCAGGCCGTGCATTTCCAGCAGCGCGCCGCTGACGGGGCCGGTGACGATGTAGGCGGTGGCCGAGCCGCCGAGGAAGATGGCGCTGGCCCGGCCGCGCGCGGAGTCCGGCAGCCAGGTGGTGAGGTAGTACATCACACCGGGGAAGAACCCCGCCTCCGCGATGCCCAGCAGAAACCGCAGGACGTAGAAGGAGGTGGACCCCGTCATGAAGCACATGAGGACGGTCACCGCGCCCCAGCTGATCATGATCCGGGTGAGCCAGACACGGGCACCGAAGCGCTCCATCAGCATGTTGCTGGGGACTTCGAGCAGGGCGTAGCCGATGAAGAACAGCCCGGCGCCGAGCCCGTAGGCCGCGCTTCCGATGCCGATGTCGGCCTTGAGGTCGTCCTGGACGAAGCCGACGTTGGTGCGGTCCATCTGGTTGACCACGAGCATGATGACCAGGATGGGCATCACACGTCGCAGAAACTTGGTCACGGACCGTTGGACGAGCTCCGAGGAGGCGGCCGGGTCACGGTCGGGGGCGGGGGGATTCACCATGGCGGCTCTCCTCGCTTCGTTCATGCACATGAACCCACTGGCGGTGGGGTGCAGACCTTACGATCAGCCGTTCCCTCGGTCAATGACTCCGGAAGCAACAATTCCACGCGGAATCACATGAGTTGTGATGGGTGTTTTGGCTGCTCGTCGGTGGGGCAGCCCCTTGATAGGGTTCACGCACTTACTATCTGTTCAACCATATGAATGGACGTCGATGTCTGACGGAGCACCCCTGCGCATCACGGATGTCACCATCACCCCCGTCGCCTTCCGCGACCCGGCCCTGCTCAACTCCGTCGGCGTCCACGAGCCCTTCGCGCTCCGCTCGATCGTGCAGATCCACACCGACGCGGGCCTGACCGGGCTCGGCGAGACCTACGCGGACGAGCTCCACCTGGAGCGCCTGGCGGCCGTCGGACGCGAGATCGTCGGGCTGGACGCCTTCGCCACCGAGGAACTGCACCAGCGTGTCCAGCGGGTCATCGACCGCGTGGGCGGCTCCGGCGGCTCCGGGCTCACCGGCATGATCACCACCAGCAGCACCGTCGACCGAGTCGTCTCCCCCTTCGAGGTGGCGCTCCTGGACATCCAGGGCAAGGCCATCGGCCGCCCGGTCAGCGACCTGCTCGGTGGCGCCGTGCGGTCCGCCGTCCCGTTCAGCGCGTACCTCTTCTACAAGTGGGCCGCCCACCCCGGCCAGGAGCCCGACGAGTGGGGCGAGGCCCTCGACCCCGACGCCATCGTGGCGCAGGCCCGCCGGATGGTGGACGACTACGGCTTCACCGCGATCAAGCTGAAGGGCGGCGTCCGGCCCCCCGAGGAGGAGATCGAGGCGATCCGGGCGCTGCGCCGCGCCTTCCCCGACCATCCGCTGCGCCTGGACCCCAATGCCGTATGGACGACGGAGACCTCGGTGAAGGTCGGGCGCGCGCTCGAGGGCGTGCTGGAGTATCTGGAGGACCCCACCCCCGGGATCGACGGCATGGCCGCGGTCGCCCGCGAGGTCCCCATGCCGCTGGCCACCAACATGTGCGTGGTCGCCTTCGACGAGCTGGCCCCCGCGGTGGCCGCCGACGCCGTCCAGGTCGTCCTCTCCGACCACCACTACTGGGGCGGGCTGCGCCGTTCCAAGCTGCTCTCCGGCATCTGCGACACCTTCGGCATGGGCCTGTCCATGCACTCGAACTCGCACCTGGGCATCAGCCTGGCCGCGATGACCCACCTCGCCGCGGCCACCCCGAACCTCACCTACGCCTGTGACACCCACTGGCCGTGGAAGACCGAGGACGTGATCGTGGACGGCACGCTGACCTTCGTGGACGGCGCGGTGCCCGTGCCGGGCGCCCCCGGCCTCGGTGTGGAGCTGGACCCCGACGCCCTGGCGCGCCTGCACGAGCAATACGTCCGGTGCGGACTGCGCAACCGCGATGACACCGGGTACATGCGGCGCTTCGACCCGTCCTTCCAGGCGGATCTCGCCCGCTGGTAGCCCGCCGCCACCCCGGCTCATCTCCCGCAATACCTCGATTGAAGGAGGCCGGCCTCGGTCACCTGATGTACCCGGATTTCGACTAAGCGTACGAAGCTGCAGGCCAGGGCCTCTTCTTAGCCTCTGAGGGACGGAAAAGACGCCGAACCCCCGGAAGTGCTGAGTCTTGTCTGCTGCTGCTCCCCGCGTACGGATCACCCCTGATCGGACCGACCGCCGCCGCCGGCGCATGGTGGGCGCGGCGGTCGCGGCCGGACTGACCCTCGGTGCCCTGGCCGCACCCGCGGCGAGCGCCGCGGACCACCACGCGCGGCTCGGCGCCGGGACGGCCGCTCCCAAGGCCGACACCGGCTCGCCGGTGCGGGTGAACCAGGTCGGCTATCTGACCCACGGCCCCAAGAAGGGCACTGTGGTCACCCCCGCCAGCAAGCCGCTGACCTGGACGCTCCGGGCCGCCGACGGCACCGAGCGGGCGAGCGGGACCACCACCCCCGCGGGCGTGGACCCCAGCTCCCGGCGAGACGTCCAGACCTTCGACTTCAGCAAGGTCACGGACGCGGGCGAGGGGTACACCATCACCATCGACGGGAAGAAGAGCGAGCCGTTCGCCATCGGTGACCACCTCTACGACTCGCTGCGGAGCGACGCGCTCGCGTACTTCTACCACAACCGCAGCGGCATCAAGATCGACGCGGACCTCGTGGGCTCCGCGTACGCCCGTCCCGCGGGCCATGACAAGGCGGCCCCGCACCGGGGCGACACCGACGTCCCGTGCGTCAAGGGCGTGTGCGACTACCGCCGGAATGTCGCCGGTGGCTGGTACGACGCCGGTGACCAGGGCAAGTACGTCGTCAACGGCGGTATCTCGGTGGCCCAGCTGATGTCCGCGTACGAGCGCGCCCGCACCACCGAGGGCGTCGACGCCGCGCCGCTGGGCGACGGCCGGCTGCGGGTGCCCGAGCGTGGCAACGGCGTCCCGGACATCCTGGACGAGGCCCGCTGGGAGATGGAATTCCTCCTGCGCATGCAGGTGCCGAAGGGCAAGCCGCTCGCCGGTATGGCGTTCCACAAGGTGCACGACAAGCGGTGGACCGGGTTCCCGACCCGGCCGGACCAGGACCAGCTCCAGCGTGAGCTGCACAAGCCGTCCACCGCGGCCACGCTCAACCTGGCGGCGTCCGCCGCGCAGAGCGCCCGGCTGTTCAAGTCCTACGACCCGGAGTTCGCCGCCCGCTGTCTGCACGCGGCCCGGGTCGCGTGGGACGCGGCCAAGACACATCCGAAGATCTACGCCGGCGACAAGGACTCCACGGGTGGCGGTGCCTACGGCGACCGGTACGTCGGCGACGAGTTCTACTGGGCCGCGGCCGAGCTGTTCATCACCACCGGCGACCACGCGTACGCCAAGGCGGTGCTCGACTCGCCGCTGCACCGCGACGTGGGCGCGCTCTTCCCGCGCGGCGGCGGCATGTCGTGGGCCTCGACCGCGGGCCTCGGAGCGCTGGACCTGGCCACCGTCCCCAACAAGCTCACCCCGAAGCAGCGCGCCGAGGTGCGCGCGATGGTGACGAAGGCCGCCGACCGCTACGCCGCTGACTCCGCGAAGTCGGCCTACGGCGTGCCGTACGCGCCGAAGGACGGCAAGTACGAGTGGGGCTCCAACAGCCAGGTGCTCAACAACATGATCGTGCTCGCCACCGCGCACGACCTGACGGGCAAGGACCGCTACCTCGACGCGGTGCTCCGCGGCATGGACTATCTGCTGGGTGGCAATCCGCTCAACCAGTCCTATGTCACCGGCCACGGCGAACGGGACTCGCACAACCAGCACCACCGCTTCTGGGCCCACCAGCGCGACCACCGGCTGCCGCATCCGGCGCCCGGCTCGCTGGCGGGCGGTCCGAACTCCGGGCTGCAGGACCCGGTGGCCAAGAAGAAGCTGAAGGGCTGCGCCCCGGCGATGTGCTACACCGACAGCCTGATGGCGTTCTCCACCAACGAGATCACCATCAACTGGAACGCCCCGCTGGCCTGGATCGCCTCGTACGTCGACGGTCTGGGCGGCGGCACGGCGGAGCAGCCCGTGCGCTGACCCGGCCCGGCCGGAAACGCCGCCGCCCACCCGCGCTCGGGCGCGGGGTGGGCGGCGGACCGGGGAAGCGGGGAGGTCAGTCGGCGCCGAACTCCATCGCGGCGCGGTCGAGCAGCTTGTCCTGCCCGGACACCTGTCCGTCCGAGGCGATCGCCTCGGAGGCGCCCTGCGGCATCGCGCCGATCAGCCCGGTGGAGGCCGCCTGCGCGGCGCCGATCAGCGCCGGGTGCGAGCTGCCGACCATGCCGAGACCGGCGTACTGCTCCAGCTTGGCGCGCGAGTCGGCGATGTCGAGGTTGCGCATGGTCAGCTGGCCGATCCGGTCCACGGGACCGAAGGCGGAGTCCTCGGTCCGCTCCATGGAGAGCTTCTCCGGGTGGTAGCTGAACGCCGGTCCGGAGGTGTCCAGGATGGAGTAGTCCTCACCGCGCCGCAGTCGCAGGGTCACCTCGCCGGTGATCGCCGCACCGACCCAGCGCTGCAGCGACTCGCGCACCATCAGCGCCTGCGGGTCCAGCCAGCGGCCCTCGTACATCAGCCGGCCGAGGCGGCGCCCCTCGGTGTGGTAGGTGGCGACGGTGTCCTCGTTGTGGATCGCGTTGACCAGCCGCTCGTACGCCGCGTGCAGCAGCGCCATGCCCGGCGCCTCGTAGATGCCCCGGCTCTTGGCCTCGATGACGCGGTTCTCGATCTGGTCGGACATGCCCATGCCGTGCCGGCCGCCGATGGCGTTGGCCTCCAGCACCAGATCGACGGCTGAGGCGAACTCCTTGCCGTTGATCGTCACCGGCCGGCCCTGCTCGAAGCCGATCGTGACGTCCTCGGCCGCTATCTCGACCGACGGGTCCCAGAACCGCACGCCCATGATCGGCTGGACGATCTCGATACCGGTGTCGAGGTGCTCGAGCGACTTGGCCTCGTGGGTCGCGCCCCAGATGTTGGCGTCGGTGGAGTACGCCTTCTCCGCGCTGTCCCGGTAGGGCAGGTCATGGGCGAGCAGCCACTCCGACATCTCCTTGCGGCCGCCGAGCTCGCTGACGAAGTCGGTGTCCAGCCACGGCTTGTAGATCCGCAGGGAGGGGTTGGCCAGCAGGCCGTAGCGGTAGAACCGCTCGATGTCATTGCCCTTGAAGGTGGAGCCGTCGCCCCAGATCTGCACATTGTCCTCGAGCATGGCGCGCACCAGCAGGGTGCCGGTGACCGCCCGCCCGAGCGGGGTGGTGTTGAAGTAGCTGCGGCCGCCGGAGCGGATGTGGAACGCCCCGCAGGCGAGGGCCGCGAGCCCCTCCTCCACCAGGGCCGCCCGGCAGTCCACCAGACGGGCGACCTCCGCGCCGTACGTCGTGGCGCGCCCGGGGACCGAGGCGATGTCGGGCTCGTCGTACTGGCCGATGTCGGCGGTGTAGGTGCAGGGCACCGCGCCCTTGTCGCGCATCCACGCGACCGCTACCGAGGTGTCGAGGCCGCCGGAGAAGGCGATCCCGACGCGTTCGCCGACAGGGAGGGAGGTGAGAACTTTGGACACAGCAGGAGTATGCAGTCTTACGCATGATCATGCAAGGCCTCCTGGTGATCGCCATGATCCACACCTCGTTCCCCGCGCTTCGCCGGGCCGGGGGCCGGGGTGCCCGGGCGGTTCCGGGCGGCTCCGGGCGGCTCCGGACGGTTCCGGGCGGCGAAGCGCGGGGGTGAGGATCACGAGGTCAGATACGCCTCCACCTCACTGACCTGGGCCGCCGGCCAGCCGGTGTTGCCGGTGACGTTGAGCCTCAGGTAGCGCACATTCGTGCTGTCGGGCAGGGCGACGGTGACCTTGTTGCCGGACGCCGGGTCGAAGCGGTAGCCCTGCGAGCCCACCACCGTCGAGTACGAGGAGCCGTCGGTGCTGCCCAGCACGGACAGGGTCTGGGTACGGGCGCCCCACGCCGAGGAGGGCGGCAGCTTCAGCACCAGCCGGCGGACCGCCTGGCCGGAGCCGAGGTCCACGGTCAGGGCCTGCGGAAAGGCGTTGTTGGCCGACTCCCAATAGGTGTTCGCGTCGCCGTCGACCGCCTTGCCGGGGGTGTAGACGTCTTGGGAGCCGGTCGCGGTGGCCGGGCGGCCCTTGGCGAGGTTGCGGCCCGGCTCGGGATCCGGGTTGCCCTGGCCGGGCTGGGGCCAGCTGGAGCAGTCCGACCAGGTGCTGCTCCAGCCGGAGTTGCCGCCGCCGTCGGTGAGGTCGAAGGTGCCGGAGCCGGTCGGGTACGGGCAGTTGTAGACGCCGGCCGCGCCGACGCTGGAGGCTGTGACGTTGCTGAACTTCGCCGTCCCCTGCGCCTCGGCCTGGACGACGACCGTTCCGGGGTTGGTCACGGTCGCGCCGGACACATTGACGTTCTTGACCGCGTAGCCCCGGCCGCCGCCGGAGACGAACTCGAAGGCGCTGTACGGGCTGTCGGTGATGGTCGTGTTGGTGATGTTGACGGTGGCCTCGATCGCGCTGTCGTAGGAGTCGACGCGCAGGGCGCCCATCGGGTGGTTCCAGTTGGGGTTCATGGCGCCCGCGCGGATCAGCGTGTTGCCGTCGACCGTGATCGTGCCGGCCAGCGGGTGGAACGGGTCCATGAACTTCTGGTTGGAGATGGCGATGCCACTGCCCAGGGCGTTGGTGTCGGAGATCAGGTTGTTCTTGACCGTGATGTCCGTACCGCCGTAGATGGCGATGCCATTGGCGAGGTTCGGCTGCGAGATGGTGTTGTTCTCGAAGCTGCTGTTGGTGTCCGGCGAGTTCAGCGACCACATGGCGAGCGCGTCGTCGCCCTGGTTGCGCAGGAAGTTGTTCCGGACCCGTACGTTCTTCGCGGTGCCGTTGAGGTTGAGGCCGTCGGCCGTCATGTCCAGGAAGCGGTTGTTCTCGACCACGAGGTTGTCGTTGTTGCCCGTCAGCCAGAGACCGACCTTCAGATGCTGCAGCCACATGCCCGACACGCTGGATCCCGGACCGAGCGAGCCGTTGACGAAGTTGTCGGGGTTGGAGTCGACGCGCTCGGTGACCTCGCCGATGACCGCGAAGTCCTTGATGTGCACGTTGCCGGAGGAACTGGACTGGTCGATGAACCGCGAGGTGTGCACGACGGAGTGCCAGCTGCCGGCGCCCTGGAGGGTGACGTTCTGGACACCGTTCAGGGAGGAGGTCAGCTTGTAGTCACCTGGCGGGATCCAGACCACTCCGCCCTGGGCGGCCGCGATGGCGTCCCGGAACGCCTGGGTGGAGTCGCCCTGCCCGCTGGGGTCGGCGCCCTTGGAGGTGACGGACACCGATCCGGCGGGCTGGGAGGCGGCCGCCGCGACCTGCTCGAAGTCGGCCACGTCCACGGTGACCTGGGTGTTCGCCGCCTCGAAGGCGATCTTGTCACCGGCCTGGACGTTCTGGCCGAGCAGCAGCCGGGCGTTGTCGTAGAGGTGGTGGGTCTTCGATCCCGCGATCCAGCCGGTGTCCACGTACGAGTACTTGGACGTGACCGCGATTGTCTTGGCCAGCTTGGTGCCGTTGACATAGACGTTGAGCGTGCCGGACTGGCCGTCGGGCACGTTGTAGGCCACGTTCACCGCGTTGGCGGCGCGCGGCGCGGTGAACTCCACGCGCTGCCCGGAGGCGAGGCGGACGGCCTGGCGCCCGGATGCCTCGGAGGCGAGCGTGCCCTGGGTGAAGTCGGGGCCGATCTTCGTCCCCGTGGTGGTGGCCGACTCGGCCTCGGCCGAGGTGAACGGCAGGGAGGCGCCCGCGGCCGCGTGTGCCGCCGTGGGGGTCAGGGTGACGAGCATGCCGGCCGCGAGGGCGACGGCCACGCCGATCGCCGACAGGCGTTTGCTGGATGCCGATGCGGTGCTGCTGCGGTGCATGTGCTGATCCCTTCGTGGTGGGGGTCGTGGGATAGCGCGGTGTGGGGGTGCGGCTCAGCGGAGCAGCCAGGCCGCCGTGTCCTGTGGGAGGCGGCCCCGGTCGTCCAGCGGGCCGCTGCTGAGCAGAAGCCGGTAGGTGCCGTCCAGCTCGGCAGGGGTGTCCGCGAGGTTGACCACGCAGACCAGGCCGTCCGTACGGGCGAAGGCCAGCACACCGTCGGCCGAGGGGAGCCAGGTCAGCGGCCCGTCGCCGAAGCCGGGGGTGGCGCGGCGGATGCGGATCGCCGTGCGGTAGAGGCCGAGCATCGAGCCCGGGTCCTCCGTCTGCAGATCGGCCGCGTACACCGCCCAGTGCGCGGGCTGCGGCAGCCACGGCTCCTCGCGCGAGCCGAAACCGGCGTACGGCGCCTCCGCCGCCCACGGCAGCGGCACCCGGCAGCCGTCGCGGCCCGGGTCGGTGCCGCCGGAGCGGAAGTGCATCGGGTCCTGAATGCGGTCGCGGGGGATCTCGGCCTCGGGCAGGCCCATTTCCTCCCCCTGGTAGACGTAGACCGCGCCGGGCAGGGCCAGCGACAGCAGGGCGGCGGCCCGTGCCCGCCGGGTGCCGAGGGCGAGGTCGGTGGGGGTGCCGAAGACCTTGGTGGCGAAGTCGAAACCGGTGTCCTCGCGCCCGTAGCGGGTCACCGTGCGGGTCACATCGTGGTTGCACAGCACCCAGGTGGCCGGAGCGCCCACCGGAGAGTGTTCGGCGAGCGTCTCGTCGATCGACGTCCGCAGCCGCCGGGCGTCCCAGGGGCAGGTCAGAAAGGAGAAGTTGAAGGCGGTGTGCAGCTCGTCGGGGCGCAGATAGCGGGCGAAGCGCTCGCTGTCCGGCAGCCACACCTCGCCGACGAAGACACCGCCGTACTCGTCGGCCACGCCGCGCCAGGAGCGGTAGATGTCATGGAGCTCATCGCGGTCGACGTACGGATGCGGATCGCGGCCCTCGACGAAGTCGGGCAGCCGGGGATCCTTGGCCAGCAGGGCGGCCGAGTCGATGCGCACCCCCGCGACACCCCGCTCGAACCAGAAGCGCAGGATGTCCTCGTGTTCCTGGCGTACGGCCGGGTGGGCCCAGTTGAGGTCCGGCTGCTCGGGGGCGAACAGATGCAGATACCAGTGGCCGTCGGGCAGCCGGGTCCACGCCGGGCCGCCGAACTCCGACGTCCAGTCGTTGGGCGGCAGTTCACCGTGGTCGCCGCGGCCCGGGCGGACGTGGAAGAGCTCGCGTTCGGCGCCGCCCGCGAGGGCGGCCCGCCACCAGGGGTGCTGGTCGGAGACGTGGTTCGGCACGATGTCGACGATCGTACGGATGCCCAGCTCACGGGCCTCGGCGATGAGCTTCTCCGCCTCGGCCAGGGTGCCGAAGGCCGGATCGATGGCGCGGTAGTCGGCGACGTCATAGCCACCGTC
Source organism: Streptomyces sp. MK37H (assembly GCF_018035285.1). Classification (NCBI taxonomy): domain Bacteria; kingdom Bacillati; phylum Actinomycetota; class Actinomycetes; order Kitasatosporales; family Streptomycetaceae; genus Streptomyces; species Streptomyces sp. MK37H. Next base: position 24,981 of record NZ_JAAAYH010000005.1, read on the forward strand.
CTTCATGGGCGACTGGTACCAGGGGCTGAACCACAGTGCGTCGACGCCGAGTTCGGCGAGGTACGGCAGCCTGGCGCGGACGCCCGCGAGGTCGCCGGTGCCATCGCCGTCCCCGTCGGCGAAGCTGCGCACATACACCTGGTAGATGACGGCGGAACGCCACCAGTCGTTCGGTGTCCGGGCAGGGGTGGGCTGGGCCACGGTGGGAGCCTTTCTGTCGAGGGGGCGGTGTCAGCCCTTCGTGCTGCCCGCGCTGATCCCGGCGATGATGTGCCGCTGGAAGACGAGGAACAGCGCGACCATCGGGATGCTGGCGATGACCATCGCGGCGATGAGCACGGTCAGCTGGATGTTCTGCGACAGCTGGACGAGTGCCACGCTGATCGGCTGCTTGCCGGTGTCGGAGAAGACCATCAGCGGCCACAGGAAGTCCTGCCACACCGCCACCAGCGCGAAGATCGACACAACGCCGAGCACCGGGCGCGACATGGGCAGCACGATCGACCACAGGGTGCGCAGCTTCCCGGCACCGTCGATCTCGGCGGCCTCCAGCACATCGCGCGGGATCTGGTCGAAGAACCGCTTGAGGAGATAGAGGTTGAAGGCGTTGGCGACGGCCGGCAGCCAGATCGCGAGCGGGTCGTTGAGCAGGCTGGTGTGGATCAGCGGCAGGTCGGCGACGGTCAGGTACTTCGGCACGACCAGCGCTTGGGCCGGGACCATCAGCGTGGCCAGGATGCCACCGAGGATCACCTTGCCGAAGGCGGGTTTCAGCCTGGACAGGGCGTAGGCGGCGGCCGTGCAGAAGACCAGCTGGAACAGCCAGGCGCCGGCCGCCTGGACCACCGTGTTCCACAGGTGCTGCGGAAGCTGCATCAGGTCCCAGGCGTCGCTGTAGCCACTGAGGTGCCACTCTTTCGGAGCGAGGGTGGGTGGTGTCCGCGCCACCTCGTCCGGCGACTTCATCGCACCGGTCACCATCCAGTAGACCGGGAAGAGGAAGGCGATGGCGAACAGCACCACCACGGCGGTGAAGACCGTCCAGTAGATGGCCCGGCCGCGGGGACGGGCCAGGGCGGCGGGGGAGACGAGGGTCCGGGTGCTCATGCGTCGTCCTCCCCGGAGCGGGTGAGCCGCAGATAGAGGGCGGAGAAGGCGCCGAGCAGCACGAGCAGCATCACGCTCAGCGCACAGGCGCCACCGAAGTCGTTGTAGAGGAAGGCGTACTTGTAGATCAGGTAGAGGACGGTGACCGTGGCGTTCTCCGGGCCACCACCGGTGATGACGAACGGCTCGGTGAAGACCTGCATCGTCGCGATGATCTGCAGCAGCATCAGCATGAGGATCACGAACCGGGTCTGGGGGATCGTGACGTGGCGGATGCGCTGGAGCAGGCTCGCACCGTCGAGTTCGGCCGCCTCGTACAGCTCACCGGGGATGGACTGCAGCGCCGCCAGGTAGATCAGGACGGTGCCGCCCATATTGGCCCAGGTGGCCACGATGACGAGGGAGACCAGGGCGGTGTCGGCGCCGTTGGACCAGTTCGAGGTGGGCAGGTGCAAAAAGCGCAGTGCCTCGTTGGCCAGCCCGGCGCCGGGGTCGTAGAACCACTTCCACAGCAGGGCGCTGACCACCGGCGGGATCATCACCGGCAGATAGACCACAACCCTGAAGAACGCCTTGGCGTGCCGGAGTTCATTGAGTACGAGGGCGAGCAGAAACGGGATCGCGAAGCCGATGAGGAGTGCCAGCAGGGTGAAGGTGAGGGTGTTCCGCCAGGCCGCGGTGAACTCCGGATCGTGCAGGACGCGGGTGAAGTTGGCGGTGCCGACCCATTCGGGGGACGAGCCGGGCGTGTACTTCTGGAAGGCGATCACGACCGCGCGGATCGCCGGATACCAGGAGAACAGCGCGAAGCAGATCAGGCCGCCGAGGAGGAAGCCATAGGCCCTGACCTGGTCGGCGAGACGGCGCCGCCCCCGACCCCCCGCCGGGGGCGGCGCCTGCACCGGGTGGACGGCGATCGCCTCGGCGGGCGGCCGCGCAGCGGTCTCGGTCATCGGGTCAGCCCCGGGCCAGAATGTTGTCGATCTTGCCGGAGGCTTCCTTCAGGAGCTGGTCGACATCGGCGTCCTTCTTGGTCAGGACGGCGGAGACGGCCCCGTCGAGCACGGAGTAGATCTGCTGGGCGTGCGGCGGCTCGATCTTCATCCGCAGCTTCTGGTTGCCGTCGAGGAAGGTCTGGTAGTTGCCCACGGGGACGTTGGCGTTGGCCTTCTTGATCTGCTGGTCCTTGGCGTCGGCGGCGCCGGTGAACAGCCGCGGCTCGGGCAGGCCCACGGGGGCGTCCCGCTTCTTGGCGCGGACGTAGTCGCCGAGGAAGCCCTTGCCCGGGGTGAGGAACATGTGGTCGAGCCACTTGAGACCGGCCCGGATCTGGGCGGGCGTGTCCTTCTTCTGGAACATGTAGCCGTCGCCGCCGATGAGCGTGCCCTTGCCACCGGGCATGGGGGCGATGGCGAGGTCCTTGTAGTTGCCGCCCTTCTCCTTCACCAGGATCGGGAGGTTGTCGGGCGCGGCCAGATACATGCCCAGCTTGCCGGAGCCCATGAGCTGCTGGGCGTCGTTGATGACCAGCAGCTGCTTGCTGCCCATCGAGTCGTCCACCCAGCGCATGTCGTGCAGGTTCTGCAGGACCGCGCGCGCCTCGGGGGTGTCGATGGTGGCCTTCTTGCCGTCCGCGCTGACGACATCGCCGCCCTGTGAGTACAGCTCGGCGGTGAAGTGCCAGCCGCCCTGGTTCTGGGCGCTGTAGTCCGCGTAGCCGACCGTGCCACCGCCCAGCTTGGCGATCCTCTTGGCGTCGGCGCGGACCTCCTCCCACGTCATCGGCGGCTTGTCGGGGTCGAGTCCGGCCTTCTCGAAGAGCTTGCGGTTGTAGATCAGACCCATCGAGTAGCCGGTGCGCGGGATGCCGTAGATCTTGCCGTCGACCGTGTAGATGTCGCGCAGCTGCTTGCTGAGGGTGGAGTAGCTCTTCAACTCCTTGACGTACGGGGTGAGTTCGGCCGCCTGGTTGATGTCGACCACATGTCCGGCGTCGGTGAAGTACGTGTAGAAGACGTTCTCCATCTGGCCCCCGGCCAGCTTGGCGTCGAACGTCTTCGGGTCCTGGCAGGGGAACGCGTCATGCGCGACGACGTCGATGTCCGGGTTCTGCTTCTCGAAGGAGGCGATGTCCTCCTCGAAGAACTCGCGGTCGACCTTGGCGCTCTTGGGCGGCATGCAGTTGACCGTGATACGCGTCTTTCCGCCCGCCGATCCGTCGCCCGACCCACCGCAGGCGGTGAGGGCGAGGGAGAACGTGCTGAGCGCGATGAGAGTACGACGGAACCCGGTGCTTCTCATGGGTGGACCCCTCTGTACAGGAGCAGGGAAGCCCCACGGCCGTGAGCGGGACGCACACAACCGTGAGTGCGCCGCACACTCAAGCACCGACGACATCGGCACGCAAGATGTCGCGTAGATTCTGTAATTATTCAACTGCGCTGCGAATCATGCGGATTGAGTCTGTCGGCGTCTCTCGGCCGCCCTTTCGATCATCCCGCGACGGTCCTCCGCTCTCTCACTCCCGTGGCGCCTGGGCGGTGGAGCCGCGGACCACCAGCTCCGGCTCGAACAGCAGTTCCTCGGACGGTACGGCCACCCCGCCGATCTGCGCGTTCAGCACCTCCACCGCCGCCCTGCCCATGGCCTCGATGGGCTGGCGGACGGTGGTCAGCGGCGGCTCGGTGCAGTTCATGAACGCGGAGTCGTCGTAGCCGACCACGGACACCTGCGACGGCACGCCGAACCCCTTGCGGCGCGCGGCTCGTATCGTGCCCAGGGCCAGCGGGTCGCTGGCGCAGATGATGCCCGTGACGCCCCGGTCGATCAGCCGGGAGGCCGCGGCGTGGCCGCCCTCGATCGAGAAGATCGCCCGGGCCACGAACTCGTCCGGAAGGTGGCCGGCGATGGCCCGCGCGGCGGTCAGCTTGCGTGCCGACGGCATGTGGTCACCGGGCCCGAGCACCAGGCCGATCCGCTCGTGGCCGAGGGAGGCCAGATGCCGCCACGCCTGCTCCACGGCCACGGCGTCGTCGCAGGAGACGGCCGGGAAACCGAGGTGCTCGATGGCCGCGTTGACCAGCACCACCGGGATGTTGCGCTCGGCGAGCAGCCGGTAGTGGTCATGCGGCGCGTCGGCCTGCGCGTACAGCCCGCCCGCGAACACCACCCCGGAGACCTGTTGTTGCAGCAGCAGGGCGACATAATCGGCCTCGGAGACCCCGCCCTTGGTCTGGGTGCACAGCACCGGAGTCAGTCCGAGCTGTGCCAGCGCCCCGCCGATGACCTCGGCGAACGCCGGGAAGATGGGGTTCTGCAGCTCGGGCAGCACCAGCCCCACCAGCCGGGCCCGATCGCCCCGCAGCTGCGTGGGCCGCTCGTAGCCGAGGACGTCCAGCGCGGACAGCACCGCCTGCCGGGTGGCTTCGGAGACCCCGGGCTTGCCGTTGAGTACCCGGCTGACCGTGGCCTCGCTGACACCGACCTTCTTCGCCACTTCAGCAAGTCGTCGCGTCATGGCCGCAAGCGTAGCGCAAGAATTGCAAGTCGCTTGCGTAAGAGGGGTGTAGAACGTGTGACTCCGGCGGTGGCCCCCGGCTCCATCGCAGTAGCGCGATTGCTGGATCGCAGTAGCGCGGGTGCTGGGCGTCGGTGATGCCGGACAGCGGGATGCCCTTGCTCTGCCGACGTCGGCGGGCACGGCCATGGTGATGCGGTGGCCCATCGCCTACGGGTAGCCGAGTGGAAATCTCCGCGGCGCCGCTGACGAGCGGATCTGGCGGGCGGGTGAGTTCGCGCAGGTCGGCAAAATGATCGACCGGCTGACCTCCGGGATTGCTGCCTTGAGCCGCGGGGAAAACGACTACTCGGCTCCCGCGCCGAGGGGGCGTGCTCGGGATCGACCAGCCACTGCTGGGTCAGTCCGGCGATCAGGGCCATGTGCACCGGCCCGACCGCACGGGCCGCCTCGCCCTCCTCCGCGCCCTCGATGCCGTGCAGATCGGCCGCCAGCGTCTCAAGAGCCGAGCCGGCCGCCGGTCAGCCGTGCCAGCGGGCGGCGACGACGAGCCGCGCGCCTGCGCAGGACGACCGCGGTGGTGGCGCCCGCCGCGGCGGCACCGGCACCGGCGGCGGCTGCCAGAACCTTCCGCGCCTTGATCATCATCCAGGCCGAACCCGCCGCCGCAGCCGCCTTCTTGGGCGCCTCAGCGGCCACGGCACGACCGGTGGTCACGGCCTTCCCGGCGGCCATTTGAGCCTTGTCGGCTGCGACATGTGCGGTGTGCGCCGCGGTCGTCGCCGCACTGGCCGCGGCGGTCTTCGCCGTGGTCTCCGCCTTGCCCGCGGTGTCCTTGGCCTTGTCCGCGGTCTCCTTGGCCTTGGTGGCGGTGGCCTTCGCGCTCGCGTTGGCACTCCGGGCAGTGGTGTGTGCGTTCTTCTTCTCAGTCATGTTCACCGCGTTACCACTCGACCCGACAGCAAACCCGCGCCCCGGGGCAATTGGCGCGGCGCGTCACCGGCTCGTGAACCCGTCATGGCCGGAGCCGGGTGAGCGTCACGGCGTGGACGGCGCCTGGGCCGTCGAGCCCCGCACCACCAGTGGTGGCGGGGGACCACCTCGCGCGGGGTGGTCCGGCCCTCGTCGAGGCGTTCGACCGCGGCGGCCACCGCGCGCCGGGCCTGCTCCTCGGCGCCCTGGCTGACGGTGGTGAGACTGAAGCAGCTCAGCCGGGAGAGTGCGTCGTCGTCATAGCCCGCCACCGACACCTCATCCGGGACGGCGACACCGGCGCCGTCCACGGCCCACTTGCCGCTGATCTTCTCCTCGAAGGCCTTCAGGCAGATCGGGGTTCATGTTCGACAGACGGCCGTTAGACGAACGCACGGCCGCCTGCGCCGATCCACTCCGCGGTGCTCACGGGCCTTTCCGGTTGCTCAGGCGAAATCAGTTGGCGGGCTTGCCGAACCAGCGGGAGAGATGGTCGTCCAGGGCCTGCTGATCGTCGCCGATCCAGGCGACGTGGCCGTCGGGGCGTAGCAGGACGCACGGAACATCCAGTGCCGCGGTGGAATCCGCGAGGTGGTCGACCCGGTCCGACCAGCCGCCGACGGTCAGGCGTTCGGTACGGTCGAGCAGCAGTCCGCGGCCGCGATGCAGCAGACCGTAGAGGTGGCCCTGTTTCACGTCGATGTCGGGCAGCCGGCGGCCGAGCAGGTCGGGGCCTTCGCCGAAGTCGTAGCGGATGCCGATCGCGGTGATCTTCTCGATCAGGAAGCGGTTCACCTCGTCGAAGTCCATCAGTTCGGTGAGCAGCCTGCGTACGGCCTGCGGGCCCGGTTCGGTGGAATGCAGTTCCATCTGGGCGCGGGTGTTGTCCAGCACGTCCTCGGCGACCGGATGACGTTCGGCCTGGTAGGTGTCCAGCAGCGTCTCCGGCGCCCAGCCGCGGATCTGTGCGGCCAGTTTCCAGCCGAGGTTGAATGCGTCCTGAACGCCCAGGTTGAGGCCCTGTCCGCCGGTGGGTGGATGGATGTGTGCCGCATCACCGGCCAGCAGCACCCGTCCGACCCGATAACGTTCGGCCAGCCGGGTGGCATCACCGAAGCGGGACAACCAGCGCGGGGAGTGCACGCCGAAATCGGTTCCGGCGATGGCGCGTAGCTGTTGCCTGAAATCCTCGAGGGTGGGCGGTTCCGTTCGGTCGCTGACTCCCGCGGCGGGGACTACGACGCTATAGACCCCTTCGCCGAAGGGCCGGAGCCAGAATCGCTGATGGGTCTCGCGGATTTCGGTCACCTTGGCGGCGATCTCCTCCTGCGGCACACCCACTTCCATCTCGCCCATCAGCGTCTCGGTCCGCGAGGGCTCGCCGGGGAAGCCGACGCCGAGCAGTTTGCGCACCGTACTGCGTCCGCCGTCACAGCCGACGAGATAGCCCGCACGCAGCTGTTCGCCGTCGGCCAGCTCGACGGTCACCCCCTCGTCGTCCTGCTCGAAACGGGCCACCGCACAACCGCGCCGGACCTGCGCACCGAGTTCGATCGCATGCTTTTCGAGCAGGTCGACGATGACCGGCTGCGGGATGCCCAGCAGATAGGCGTGCGCGGAATCCAGGCCCTTGGGTGCGGGTTTGGGGATGGCGGCGAAGAATCCGCCGGCCGGACGCCGTCTTCCCTTTTCGAGAATGTGATCCAGCAGTCCGCGCATTGCCATCAGCTCGATACTGCGAATATGCAGACCGACGATGCGGACGAACGACGCGGGCTCGGTTTCCTTCTCCAGTACGAGTACCCGCACACCGTGCAGCCGCAGTTCGGCGGCCAGCATCGCGCCAGTCGGCCCGCACCCGGCAATGATCACGTCGAACATGAGGGGCGAGCGATCAGCGCCGGAGGCCGACGACCGGAGTCCGGGGACGTCGCCCACGGTGAAGTCGCGCTCGACCGTATCGTTCGACGACGGCTCGGCGGTGAACTGCGGAGAGTCCATAGGTGTTGCCTTTCGGGAGTGCCTTGTTGTCGAGGCGCTCCCGGCGACACCTACGTCAATCGCCCGACCGTGACGGGAAGGGGGAGCACCCACATCGATACAGCGTTCATGGGTCTCACCTCCTCGGGCGGTGTCACGGTCCACTGCAAGCTACAAGCCCGAGCATCACCCGTCCAATCCTTTTCCAACGGGTGATCACGACTCCAAACGGGCCCGTGCGGTCGCAGGGCGAATCCGGCGACCGTGGGTCAGAGATAGGAGACCGGGGCCGTTTCGGGGTGTCTCCGAGGGCGGCGCCGTGACCTTCGCAACCGCTACATCCGGCCGCCTCGGCGTGACGATCCGAGGGGCGGCGCACCGGCAGGCGCGCCGCCCCTCGGCTCATTCGGTGTCCGAGCCGCCCGAACCACCCGAGCCGCGCCGCTGCTGGAACAGGACAAATCCTCCGGCCAGGGCGAACAGACAGACGCCGATGATGATGCCCACGGCGGGCCACGCGGATCCGCCGTCGGATGTCGAGGCCTTCGAAGGCTCCTTGTCGTCCGAGCCCGGCGCCTCGCTCTCCGGCTTCGGGGAGGGCGAGGCCGAGGGCGAGGCGTCCGGAGTGGCGCCGGCGGCCGCGGCCTTGAGCTTCAGCAGCGGCGCGGGATTCTCCGGCTCCGGCTCTCCGTCGCGGGCCACCTCGATCCACCGGGACACCTTGCCGCCCTCGTAGGTGTCCACGGTCTTGAAGGCCAGCGATGTGGCATCGGGCAACTGCCTCACGACGACGCTGTGTTCGGCGTTCTCGCCGGGTGCGAGCGCCGGGCCGCCGACCGAGTAGCCGTCATCGGTGGGCTTCAGCTTCCAGCCCTTCGGGGCCTGCTTCAGCCGCACATCGCCGGGGTCGATGCCCTTGGGCAACACGGTCCGGATCTCGGTGAAACCGGCCCCCTCGTCCTCCGCCTCCGACTCGAACGTCAGCGTGACGTTCTTCGCCAGGGCGCGGGAGTCGGAGGCGCTCACCTCGGTGTGGGCCAGGGCGGGGGCCGCCGTGGCGAGGACGAGCGCCGAGGTGGCGATGGCCAGGGCGCCGATCCGCCGCGGGCGGGGCGGCAGACGATGTGCTTTCACGGTATCTCTCCTCGTCCAAGGGGCGGACACCCGAGCCCTCCTCGCCGGTCACCCGGCGCGCTCACCAGGTGCGTTCACATTCCCCGGTACGTACGGCCCGGGCGCGATGTTCATCGTCGCCCAGGCCGGAAGCCCGCTTGCCACGCGGGGGAGCCGGGCTACGACGAGGAGGCCGTCCAGACCGTCCCGCGCGCCTCGTACTCCAGCGTGCCCTCCACCCCGATCGCGGCGTCCGCTCCGAGTTCGCGCCTCACCAGCCACAGGCCCAGCTCCAGCCCGGAGGTGACGCCCGCGGCGGTGACCAGGTCCCCGTCGTCGACCACGCGAGCGTCCTTGACGAGGCCACCCTGCGCCTTGAGATCCGCCTTCGCACCGTGATGTGTGGTGCAGGGACGGCCCTTGGTCAGCCCGGCGGCGGACAGCAGCAACGCGCCCGTGCACAGCGAACTGACCGTCAGCCCCCTGCGCGGCGCCGCGGCGAGCGCCCGCGGCAGCACGCCACTGGCGATCTCCGCCCAGACACCGGGGCCGTCGCGGCGGCCGTACCCGCCGCCGGGCACCACGATCACATCCGCTTCCTCCGGGGCCCAGCGGTGTGTCACCTGGATTTCCGTGCCATACGCCGCACGTACCCGCCGGGGCCGCCCCGTGGTGACGTAACGGACCTCCACCCCGTCCGGATCGTGCTTCGCGGCGGGACACGCCCGCGCCGAGCGGTTCGGCCTCGCAGCCCTCCGCCAGCTTCGCCACCCGGGCGACGGTATCGGCCTTCTCGCTCTCTCCGGCGGACGTCAGCACGTCCCGGAGGTAGGCCAGCGGGTCGGTGCGGGTCAGTGGCGGACGCAGCTCGGTGAGCAGGAAACCCTGCTGTACGAGGCAGATGAGCAGCCCCTCCACGACCTCCCTTCCGACCGCCGGGTACGCCGTCGTCAACCGCTCGGCGATCTCACTGGCACCGATGGGCCGTTGCGCGCACTCCAGCGCCAGCCCGACCGCGGGAGTGCCGCGTACGGAGACCTCCTCGGTGCGGGACGTCGGCGTATCGCCCTCGTCCGGGGCGGGGGTGAACGGCAGCACCCAGCGCTGTCCGCGCCGGAACGCCAGGCCGTTGGTGACCACGCGCAGCTTGCGCAGCAGCGCCGGTTCGCTCTCCCACGGCCGGATCAGCCCGAGCAGCCAGCCACCGTCCGGCCGTACCGCGCCACGATGGGCGTCACCCACCCGCGCCCGGCAGTCATCCGAGAAGGCGACCGGCGCGACACCGGCCATCAGGCCGAACGGAGTGGGACGGCCGGCCGCACGCAGGACGTAGCGTGTCGTCCCCAACACCAGTTTGCGCAAGGCGGCGGGCTTCATCGGCGCCCCGCTGAACAGGGTGTGCAACGCGTGGCCGAGCGAGGGGCTGGAGATCGCGAGCGCCTCGCGGACCCGCTCGTCGGCGGTGAGCGCGGTGATGTAGCGCTCGACCTGCGCTCTGTCCCGCGGATCGAATTCCACGTCCGCCGCGACGGTCTTCTCGACCATGGTGTGCGGCAGCAACGGCAGGCGGAGCATGCCGACTTCCAAGGCGCGGAACGAAACGTTGTCGCCGGACGAAGACACGGCCATTCTTCCCCTCTGGAGGAGGTGGCGCAGAGCCGGTACGAGGCTCGGAGGCTTCGGACCGGCCCTGCGCCCCTGGTGGAATCAGGAGCTGATGCCGGACATCAGCAGCCCGAGATCACCGAGCAGAATCATGAGCTGGTCCAGGGGCCATCAGGGGTCTGGCGTCCTGCGGGTCGGCGTTCCGTGGCGCGGCGGAGAATTTCCGCGCGGGCGGCCGCAAGACGGTGAACGCCACCGCGAAGGCCGCCACGATGAGCCCCGTTCCGACGGCGAAGGCCAGGTGGTAGCCGCCGGTCAGCGCCTCGGCCCGACCCTTGCCCCGGGCGAGCAGGGCGTCCGTGCGGGAGGCGGCCAGGGTGGACAGCACCGCGACGCCGAGCGCCATGCCGATCTGCTGGGTGGTGTTGAACAGCCCGGAGACGAGCCCGGCCTCGTCCTCCTTCGCACCGGACATTCCGAGGCTGGTCAGCGCCGGGAGCGCCAGCCCGAAACCGGCGGCGAGCAGCATCACCGGGAGGAGGTCGGGGACGTACCGGGCGTGCACGGGGACGCGGATGAGCAGGCCGAGGACGCCGGTCAGGAGGGCCAGCCCGGTCAGCAGCACCGCGCGGTCGCCGAAGCGGGCGCTGAGTCGCGCGGAGACGCCGAGGGACACCGCGCCGATGGCGATGGCGGCCGGGAGCATGGCCAGACCGGTTCTGGTGGCGTCGTACCCCTGCACATTGCGCAGATAGAGGGCGACGAGGATCTGGAACGAGAAGAGCGCGGCCACCATCAGGAGCTGGACGAGATTGGCCCCCGCCACCCCGCGCGACCGCAGGATCCGCAGGGGCATCAGCGGGGTGCGGGCGGTGGCCTGGCGGACCAGGAACAGGGCGATCAGGAGGATCGAAACGGCGCCGAGGCCGAGTGTGCGCGCCGCCGTCCAGCCGTAGTCCGCCACCTTGACCACGGTGTAGATGCCCAGCATCAGCCCGGCCGTGACGAGCAGGGCGCCGAGGACATCGGCGCCGGCCGCGAGGCCCGGCCCGCGGTCGGCGGGCAGGACGGGTAGGGCGACCGCGAGCGTCAGCAGCCCGATCGGCAGATTGATCAGGAAGATCCAGTGCCAGCTGAGCGCGTCGGTGAGGAGGCCGCCGAGTACCTGGCCGATCGACGCTCCGGCGGCGCCGGTGAAGCTGAACACGGCGATCGCCTTTGACCGTTCGGCTGGTTCGGTGAAGAGCGTGACGAGGATGCCCAGGCTGACCGCGGAGGCCATCGCGCTGCCGACCCCCTGGAGGAACCGTGCGGCGATCAGTACCGCGGGGGAGGTGGCCACGGCCGCGAGCAGCGAGGCCGCGGTGAACACCGCGGTGCCGGTCAGGAACACCCGCTTGCGGCCGATGAGATCGCCGATGCGGCCCCCGAGCAGCAGCAGACCGCCGAACGCGATCAGGTAGGCGTTGACGACCCAGCTGAGCCCGGCGGGGGAGAACCGCAGATCGCTCTGGATGGCGGGCATGGCCACGGTCACGATGCTGCCGTCGAGGATCACCATCAGCATGCCGGTGGCGATGACCCCGAGGGCCAGTTGGCGTGAAGGGGGGACGCGGGGAGACGTCGGGTCGGAAGAGGTGGCGGACATGCGGACACTCCTGTCAGTAGGCGCGACAGGAGTGACCGTAGCAGATAGTTTTGTTGCAGACTATTTGTTTCGGCTCTACTTATGGCCGCGTGGCGGGCCGCGCGGTTGTGTCTCCGCTCTACTTCTCGCGCTGCCGCGCCCTCCGGGCCGGGCGGGGACTCTCGGCGGGCGTGGCCAGATGTCCCTCGGACAGCCGGGTCAAAGCCCTTACCAGCGCGGCGCGTTGGGTCTCTGGGAGCGCCGCCAGTGCCTCACGGTGGACGCGGTCCACAATCTCCTGGCTCCGCTCGGCGATCCGTGCGCCCTCCTCGGTGACCGCGATGATCCGGGCCCGGCGGTCGTGGGTCGAGGCGCGCCGCTCCGCGAGGCCCGCCTTCTCCAGGGCGTCCACCGTCACCACCATCGTGGTCTTGTCCATGTCGCCGATCTCGGCGAGCTGCGCCTGGGTGCGCTCCTCCTCCAGGGCGTGGACCAGTACGCAGTGCATCCGCGGCGTCAGCCCGATCTCGGCGAGCGCGGCCGACATCTGGGTGCGGAGGACGTGGCTGGTGTGGTCGAGGAGGAACGACAGGTCGGGTTCGGTCTTGGTGGGCGCCATGGCGGTCATGTGGCCCAGGGTAACAATTCGATCCGTACTGGATTATCCGGAAGAGTCCATATGGAGCGGCGGGGGCAGGAGTCAGCCGTTGCGGTAGAGGGTGGTGAGCAGCTCGACCGCGGTCTGGGTGGCGGGGTGCGGGTCGTCCCGCCACCAGGCGAGGCGTACCGCGATCGGCTCGGCGTCGCGGACCGGCCGGTAGGCGATTCCGGGCCTCGGATATTGGTTGGCGGTGGACTCCGCCGTCATGCCGACGCAACGGCCCGCCGAGATCACGGTGAGCCAGTCCTCCACGTCGTGGGTCTCCTCCGTGGCCGGCCGTGAGTCGGGCGGCCACAGCTCCGCGGTGGTGGTGCCGGTCCTGCGGTCGACCAGCAGGGTGCGTCCGCTGAGGTCGGCCAGCCGGACCGAGCGGCGCCTGGCGAGCGGGTCGTCGGCGGCCACGGCGCACAGCCGCCGCTCCAGCCCGACGATGGCGGAGTCGAAGCGGCGCTCGTCGAGCGGTCTGCGCACCACGGCCAGGTCGCAGGCGCCCTCCGTAAGCCCCGCGGTGGCGGAATTGACGCGGACGAGGTGCAGCTCCGTCTCGGGATACGCCTGCGCCCAGCGACGCTGGAAGGCGGGGGTGTGACGGCCCAGAGCGGACCAGGCGTAGCCGATCCGCAGATGGGCGTGGCCCGATACGGCCTCCCGGATCAGCCCGTCCACCTCGGCCAGCACCCGCCGGGCGTGTGCCACCACGCGCAGCCCGGTGCCCGTCGGGGTCACCTCACGGGAGGTCCGCCGCAACAGCCTTGTCCCCAGGGCGCGTTCGAGCGCGGCCAGGGTCCGGGACACGGCCGCCTGGGAGACGCCGAGCGCGATGGCGGCGTCGGTGAAGGTGCCCTCGTCGACGATCGCGACGAGGCAGCGCAGTTGCCGCAGCTCCACATCCATACGTCCAGCGTATAGATAGGGCTCCGAACGCATTTTGCGCATGCGTGGGCCGGGCGCACGATCGACGCATGCGACTCGCCCCCGCGTCACGCACCCCGTCCCCACGAGCGGCGGAAACCGCACACCGGACCGCGCCGCCCCCTGCCGACTCCGACCTGGGGCAGGGCCTGGACCCGGGCCTGGACCCGGGCCTCGCCCCTGACCTTGATCAGCGGCCGACCGGACGGCGGTTGGCCGGTGTGGCCACGATGATCGGCAGTGGGCTGTCCAACCAGACCGGTGCCGCGATCGGATCCCAGGCCTTCCCCGCCATCGGCCCGGTCGGGGTCGTCGCCGTCCGCCAGTACGTGGCCGCGATCGTCCTGCTGGCCGTCGGCAGGCCCCGGCCGCGGAGCTTCACCTGGTGGCAGTGGCGGCCGGTGGTGGGGCTCGCCGTGGTGTTCGGCACCATGAATCTGTCCCTGTACAGCGCCATCGACCGCATCGGCCTCGGGCTGGCGGTGACCCTGGAGTTCCTCGGCCCGCTGTGCATCGCGCTCGCCGGCTCACGGCGCCGCGTGGACGCCTGTTGTGCGCTGGTCGCGGCGGCCGCCGTGGTGACCCTCATGCGCCCGCGCCCCTCGGCCGACTACCTGGGCATGGGGCTGGGGTTGCTGGCCGCCGTGTGCTGGGCGTCGTACATCCTGCTCAACCGCACCGTGGGGCGGCGGGTCCCCGGCGCCCAGGGGTCGGCGGCGGCCGCGGGAATCTCCGCGCTGATGTTCCTGCCGGTCGGGATCGCCGTCGCCGTCCACCAGCCGCCGACCGTGAGCGCCGCGGCGTACGCCATCATCGCGGGCGTCCTCTCCTCGGCCGTGCCGTACCTCGCGGACCTGTTCACGCTGCGCCGCGTGCCCGCCCAGGCGTTCGGGCTCTTCATGAGCGTCAACCCTGTCCTTGCCGCGCTGGTCGGCTGGGTCGGTCTGGGGCAGAGCCTGGGGTGGACGGAGTGGATCAGCGTGGGTGCCATCGTCGCGGCCAACGCGCTGGGCATCCTGACCCGGCGCGACTGAAAGACCAGCGGGGCCGGCCCGGCGCCTCGGATGAGCTGGACCCGGGGGCGGAGGCGCGCTCCGCCCCCGGGCCACCGCTCCGCCCCCGGGCCACCGCTCAGCCCGCGGGCCACCGCTCAGCCCGCGGCCTCGAACAGCGCCTCCGCGGCGGCGATCGCCTCGGCCAGGGCGGTGGGCTCCGGCCGCAGCCCCGCCACGATCGTGTCGATGGCACGCAGGTCCGCCCACTGGAGGAGCCGCTTCTCGTTGGTGGCCCACTCACCGCGCGCCGCCAGCACCGCGTGTGCCGTCTGCAGGGCGGCGGTCGCCACCGCCCCCGCGACCTCGGTGGCCTGGCCACGTCCCACGTACGCGGCCGAGGCGTACCGCAGGGTCAAGGCCGCGCGCCCACGCCACACCGGCGGCGCCGCCGCACGCAGCGCCGCCGGGTACGCGGGGCGGGGCAGGGTGCCCCGCAGCACCTGGTTGAGGGCGAGTTCGGCCACCACCAGATAGCTGGGGATGCCCGCGAGGTGGAACATCAGCGGCTCCCAGTGGAAGCGGCCCTGCCGCGACTCGGCGAGTTCGTGTTCCACCACCTCGAGGTCGCGGTAGTGGATGTCCACGCGCCGTCCGTCGATCGTCAGCCAGGCGCCCCCGTTGAAGACACCACCGCCCCACTCGCCGAGCTCGGAGACCTCGCCCTCCCAGCCGATGGCCCGCAGCGTGGCCGGGTCGAAGGCGCCCCGGTAGTACAGGGCCAGGTCCCAGTCGCTCTCCGGGGTGTGGATGCCCCGCGCACGCGAGCCCCCGAGGGTGACGGCGTGCACGGCGGGCAGGGCGGCGAGTCGCTCGGCGACATCGTCGAGGAACATGTCGTCGGTCATGAGGAACATGTCGTCGGTCATACGGATCCGATCGTGTGAAGTGGATGACCTGTGCCGCGGGCACACCGAACACACGCCGGAGCGCAGGCTCCAACGTCGGTGTTCATACGGATCGGTGTGCCGGGTCATCACTCCATGACGCCGACCTTACCGCCCCCGCCAGGGAGCCCATGGCGATGGAACACCGATGGACGGCGGGGCGGTACGGGCCAGGGGCGGATCAGCCCTTCACCAGGCCCAGGCGGAACAGGCTCTCCGCGGTGTCGAGGATGGTCGTCACCGGGTCGCGCGGGGTCCAGCCGAACACGGAACGCGCCTTCTCGGTGCGAAGGATCGGTACCCGTTCCGTCACGCCGACCGCTTCCCGCGCTCGTTCGTCGTCGAACTCCCGCGTGGGCACCCGGGCGGCGCGCTCTCCGAGGTGCTCGGCCAGCACCCGGGCGATCCACAGGAAGCTGACGGCCCGGTCGCCGCTGGCGAGGAAGCGCTGTCCCGCCGCGGCGGGATGTGCCATGGCACGGAGATGGAGATCGGCGACATCGCGTACGTCCACCATGCCGAAGTGTGCGCGGGGGACGGCCGGCATCGCCCCCTCCAGCATCGCCCGGACGTGCTCCGCCGAGGCGGACAGCCGGGGGCCGAGTGCCGGACCGAAGATCCCGGTCGGGTTGATCACCGTCAGTTCGAGGCCGTCCCCCTCCTTCGCCACGAAGTCCCAGGCGGCCAGTTCCGCGATGGTCTTGGAGCGGATGTAGGGCGGGTTGTCGTCCTCGGGGTCGGTCCAGTCGCTCTCGTCGTACTCGTCACCGTCCTTGTGGCTGTATCCCACCGCGGCGAACGAGGACGTCATCACGACCCGCTTCACACCGTGGTCCCGTGCGGCCCTCAGCACACGAAGGGTGCCGTCGCGCGCGGGGACGATCAGCTCGTCGGCGTTGTCCGGCTGGACGGAGGGGAACGGTGACGCGACGTGGTGGACATGGGTGCACCCCGCCATCGCGTCGTCCCAGCCGTCATCCGTGGTCAGGTCGGCGCTGACGATGTCGAGCCGCCCGCCGGGATCGACACCGGAGGCCGCGATGGCCGATCGGACGCTCGCGGCGGCACTCGCGGCGGCGCTTGTGGCCGGGCCGTGTGAACGGACCGTGGTGCGGACCCGATGGCCGCTCCGCAGCAGGCCGCTGATCACATGGGTGCCGACATAGCCGCTGCCTCCTGTCACCAGGACGAGTTCGCCACCACCGGCGTCGGCACGGGGGTCGGCACCGGCGTCAGCGGACACGGGGGTCGTCTTGCCTTCCATGGGTTCCTTCGGATTCCTTCCCAAGTGTGTTTCTCGCAGCCGTGTTTCTCGCAGCCGTGTTTCTCACGGCTGTGTTTCTCACAGCGCGTCGATGACGTCCATGAGCTCGTCGATCGCCCGGCGCTCGGCACCGGCGTCGGCGCACTCCCGCGCGTCCCACATGTCCGCCTTGAGCCGCAGATAGCGCAGGCGGACCTCCATGAGCGCGATCTCCCGCTCCAGGCGGTCCGCGTTGCGTTGGAAGAGGTCACGCAGGGGAGCCGCGCCCCGCGCGCCCTCGTCGAGGAGGCTGAGGTAGGCACGCATGTCCCGCACGCTCATGCCGGTGGATCGCAGGCACCCCAGCGACTTGATCGTCTCCACCACGCGGGGGTAGTAGCGCCGGTGGCCACTGTCCCGGTCGCGGTCCACCGCGGGTATCAGGCCGATCTTCTCGTAGTAGCGCAGTGTCGGCTCCGAGAGGCCGCTCAGCCTCGACACCTGCTGGATGGTCATCGGGGAGCCCCGGACCTCGGCCTCTGTCTCTGTCGCCGTCATATGACGAGCATCCGACACTTGAAGCGCTTGAGGTCAAGTGAGCGCCTGAAGTCCTTGAGGGCAGGTGAGCGCTTGAGGTCGGCTGAGCGCTCGCGATCAAGCGCGCCGATCGGCCTTCCGCGCCGCTGCGGAGACGGCGGGCGGGGGAGTGGGCGCGCCGGGGCGCTTCCCGGCCGTGGCGATGGGGATGTCGCGCATGAGGAGCAGCGCCCCGAGAGCGAGGAACCCGGCCGCGCCGCCGCTCCAGGCGACGGTGGAGCCGATGGCCGCCGCGGTGGGCGCGGCCGCGCCGGAGTGGCCGATCAGGGACTGGGCGCAGGCCAGGCCGACCGCGCCACCGATCTGCTTGGTGAGCGCGGAGCCCGCGGTGGCGGTGCCCATGTCGGCACGCGGGACGGCGTTCTGGGTGGCGATGGTGAGCCCGCCCATGGCCGGTCCGGTGCCGAGCCCGACGAGTAGCAGCAGAACCGACGTCAGTACGAGAGGCGTCGTGGCCCGCAGGGCGACGAAGGCGGCGGTACCGGCGGTGAGCAGCCCCGCGCCGATCAGCAGGACCGGCTTGACGTGCCCGCTGCGCAGCACGGTGGCGGCCGTGAGCCGGTTGCCCAGGGTCATGCCGATGAGCAGGGGGAGCAGCAGCAGACCGGAGGTGGTGGCCGAGTGGCCGCGGATGTGCTGGAAGTACAGCGGCAGGAAGATCCCCACCGGCAGTGCGGCGACCTGGAAGAAGAAACCGGCGGTCAGCAGGGCGGTGTAGGTGCGGTGCCGGAACAGCCGCAGGGGCAGGACGGGGACGGCGGCCCGCCGTTCGACCGGTATGAGCGTGGCGAGCAGTGCCAGACCGCCGAGCAGACAGCCCAGCACGGCCGGGTCCGTCCAGGAGGGCGCGTGTCCGGCGGTCGCGTTGCCCTTGAGACTGAGGCCGGTCAGCGCGAGGGAGAGCCCGGCGGCGAGCAGGAGGATCCCCGCCACGTCGAGCCGGCCGGACGGCGGGGTGGCGGGACGGCGGTCGGGCAGGGCCAAGGCGATGACGGCGCCCGCGGCCAGCCCGAGCGGGAGGTTGAGCCAGAACGCCCAGCGCCAGCCGATGTGATCGGCGAGTAACCCGCCGAGGAGCGGGCCGCCCACCATGCCCAGGATCATCATGGCGGCCATCGCCGTCTGCATCCGGATCAGCCCCTGGGGGCGGGACGGCGGGTGGAGGTCGCGGACCAGCGCCATGCCGAGGGTCAGCAGGGATCCGGCGCCCAGGCCCTGGAGCGCGCGGGAGAGGATCAGGGCGGGCATGGAGGCGGACAGGCCGCAGGCGATGGAGCCGATCAGGAAGACGGCGAGCCCGCCGATCAGCAGCCGGCGGCGGCCGTGGAGGTCGGAGAAGCGGCCGTAGACCGGCACGCTGACCGAGGAGGTCAGCAGATAGGCGGTGACGAGCCAGACGTACCAGGAGTCCCCTCCGCCGATCTGTTCGACGATGCGGGGCAGCGCGGTGCCGACCACGGTGCCGTCCAGCATGGCCAGGAAGGCGCAGCCCAGCAGGGCGAGGGTGACCAGGGTCCGACGGCGGTGCGGGAGCGCTTCGTACGCGTCGGGTGCGGTCACCGGGCCTCCCCGGGCGCCGCGAGCGCGCCGTGCAGGAAGAGGTCCACGACTTCCTCGGTGGTCAGCGGGTCGGGGGCGCCGAGGCGCCCGGCCGACATCAGCGTCAGCTGGAAGGCGTCGGCGAGCCGTTCCGGGGCGAGCCGCAGGCGGTCCCGGTCGGGTTCGAACAGCGCGGCCAGCGCGGCGCGCGGCCGGACCAGGCTCGCCGCGCGGTCCGGGAGGCGCCCGTCCTTGCCGGGCTTGGGCGCCATGCGCTCCAGCCGCCCCGCCGCCGCGAGCGCTCCGGCGACCGCGCCGATGCGCGCCATGTGTCCGCGCACCACATCGGCCGCCTCGGCGAGTCGGTCCGCCAGTGGCTGGTCCAGGGCGATCGACTCCAGATGGGCCACGGTGTCATCGGGCCGCACGGCCTCGGCCATACAGGCCGCGAGCAGGGCGTCCTTGTCCTCGAAGACGCGGAAGATGGTGCCTTCCCCGATGCCCGCGGCCCGGGCGATCTTCGCGGTCGTCACGGTGGCGCCGTATTCGACGACGAGGGGGAGCGCCGCGGCGACGATCATCGCGCGGCGCTGATCGGGATCCATGGCCGGTGCGCGGCGACGGGGCGGGGTGGCGGGGTTCTCTGCCTTCTCTGTCATGCCGGATAGGTTACGGAGTGAGTACTCACTCCGTCAATGCGTGGCGCGTAGCCACAAGGGGAGTGCAGATGAGAGCCGTAGGGAGACCTTCGGCTTCGACGTTGTCGGTCAGCGCGCGGCGAGCAGGGCCCGGCGCAGGGCGCGGCCCGCTTCGGACGGGGGATGGTTGCGCGAGGCGGCGAGGCCGAGACCGTGGATCGGCGGTGGATCGGCGAGAGCGACCTGGGCGAGGCCGGGGTGTGAGGCGATGGCCTCCTCGGCCACGAAGGCGAGCCCGAGACCTCGCCGGACCATGGTCAGGGCGGTCGTGGTGTCGACGACCTCCAGCGCCACGGTGCGCTGGACTCCGGCGGTACCGAAGAGGCTGTCGACGATGGTGCGGTCGCCCCATCCCGTGGGGAAGTCGATGAAGCGGCGGTCGGCGAGGTCGGCGTAGGTCACGCCGTGGGCCTCGGCGAGGGGGTCGTCGGTCCGGCAGGTCAGCCCGAGGCGTATCCGCGACACATCATCGATGATCAGATCCGGGCCGAGGACGGCGGGGCCGTGCGGGGGCACGGGCAGCAGCATGAGGTCGAACCTGCCCTCGCGCAGGGCGGTGGCGTGTCCGGCCAGCGGACCGGTCGAGTGGCGCAGCCGCACCACCACATCGGGATGCTCGGCCTGAAACGCGCTCAGCGCCCCGATCAGGTCGAACGACCCGGTGGACAGGACCATCCCGAGGGTGACCGTGCCGCTGAGCCCCCCGGTGAGACGGCCCATGTCATCGCGCGCCCGCTGCGCCTCCGCGAGCAGGATCCGGGCCCGGGCCAGCAGGGTGCGCCCCGCGGTGGTCAGCTCCAGGGTGCGGTGCGAGCGGTCGAAGAGCGCGGTCTGGAACTCCTGCTCCAGCCGGGCCACGGCGGCGGAGGCCGCCGACTGGACGACGTGTTCCCGCTGGGCGCCGCGGGTGAAGCTGCGCTCCTCGGCCACCGCGACGAAGTACGCCAGCTGCCGGAGCTCCCCTGCCATCTCCATTCGCGATGCCACACAGCACACATCATCGTTGGACACGATACCTATGGGCCCGCCACCGTGGAGGGGAAGCGGAACGCCCCGGCCGGACGGCCCGGTTCGGCGCCGCGCACCCCGACTTCCCCCTGCGCCAGGGCACTTCACCGCGGAAGGCATCCATCGTCATGAGCGTCTCAGCCATCCAGATCGGGCTCCACCCCGATGCCATCGACTACGAGGCGCCGGAGTTCGCCGCCTTCGCCGGTCTGAGCCGGGAGACGTTGCGCGTCGCCAACGACGACAACCTCGCCCTGCTGCGCGACGCCGGATACGAGGCGGACGGATGTCAGATCGACTTCGGGGAGACCGCCCTCGACACCATCCGCGCCATGCTCGGCCGCAAGCGCTACGACGCGGTCCTCATCGGCGCCGGGGTACGGCTCACCTCGGGCAACACGCTGCTCTTCGAATCCATCGTCAACCTCGTCCACACCGCGCTGCCCCACGCGCGGTTCATCTTCAACCACTCCGCCGCGGCCGCTCCGGACGACATCCGCCGCCACTACCCCGACCCGGCGTCCACTGTTCCCCTCGACATCCCCCGCGACCTCGAGGAGGCCGCGCTGAAGAACCCCGGCAACGCCGCCCGCCCCGAAGCCGCCCACGGCCCGCGGGAGACGCGGTGACCGCCCCGGCCCGGCCCCACGACGAGGCGAACCCGGACCTCCACCTCACGGATGTGCTCGTCGTCGGAGGCGGACCGACCGGAATGACCCTGGCCGGGGATCTGGCCCGGGCCGGACGCGCGGTCACCGTGCTGGAACGCCGGCCGGCGATCCATCCGTCCAGCCGTGCCTTCGTCACCATGCCCCGCACCCTGGAAGTCCTCGACAGCCGTGGTCTGGCCGACGACCTCTTGGCCGAGGCGAGCACCACCGGAGCCGTCCACCTGTTCGCGGGCGCCACGCTCGACCTGACACATCTGCCCTCCCGCCACCGGTACGGGATGATCACCCCGCAGACCAACGTGGACCAGGCGCTCGAACGGTACGCCCGTGACCAGGGCGCCCAGGTGCTGCGCGGCACCGAGGTCACCGGCCTCGCACAGGACACCGACGCGGTCACCGTCACCGCCCGCCCCAACGGCGGTGGACCCGCGTCCACGTGGCGAGCCCGGTACGTCGTAGGGGCGGACGGGGCACACAGCACCGTCCGCGGCCTCCTCGGCGCCGGCTTCCCCGGCAAGACGGTCCTGACCTCCGTGGTGCTGGCCGATGTCCGCCTCGCCGACGGCCCCGCCGGAAACGGGCTCACCCTGGGCAACACCCCCGAGGTCTTCGGCTTCCTGGTGCCGTACGGGAAGGCGCGCCCCGGCTGGTACCGGTCGATGACCTGGGACCGCCGCCACCAACTGCCCGGCAAGGCCGCCGTGGAGGAGGCGGAGGTGACCCGCGTACTGGCCGAGGCCATGGGGCGC
Source organism: Streptomyces sp. MK37H (assembly GCF_018035285.1). Lineage (NCBI taxonomy): Bacteria > Bacillati > Actinomycetota > Actinomycetes > Kitasatosporales > Streptomycetaceae > Streptomyces > Streptomyces sp. MK37H. Next base: position 46,919 of record NZ_JAAAYH010000005.1, read on the forward strand.
GACGTCGGAGTCCGTGAGATCGGCTGGCACTCCCGGTTCCAGTGCGATGAACGCCAGGTCCGCTCCTACCGGCACGGCCGGGTCTTCCTCGCCGGGGACGCCGCCCACGTACACTCCCCGATGGGCGGCCAGGGCATGAACACCGGCATCCAGGACGCGGCCAACCTCGCCTGGAAACTCGACCTCGCCCTCGGCGGCGCCGACCCGGCCATCCTGGACACCTACCACCGGGAGCGCCACCCCGTCGGCCGCCGTGTCCTGCTCCAGAGCGGTGCCATGATGCGCGCAGTCACCCTCGGGCCGCGCCCGGCGCGGTGGCTGCGCGACCATCTGGCCCCGGCCGTGCTGGGCGTCGGCCGGGTGCGCGACACCATCGCCGGAAGCTTCACCGGCGTCACCCTGCGCTATCCGCGCGGACGAGGCCGGCACACACTGGTGGGCACCCGTGCCACCGAAGTCCCCCTCGCCGAGGACCGGTTGACCGAACTTCAGCGGACCGGTGGCTTTCTGCTGATCCGCGAGCAGGGCGCGTCGCGCGTCGACACCGCGGTGGCCCAGGCCCAGCGCACCGACTCCGGCCCCGCCCTGCTCGTCCGCCCCGACGGCTATATCGCCTGGGCCGGACCCGATGTCCGTACGGACGGCCCCGACGGCTGGCACACCACGTGGCGGGCCTGGACCGGCCCGGTCGCCGAAGCGGTGCGCGCCGGGCGCTGAACAGGAGATGCGGAGATGGCGCCGGGTGGGCGGCCCGGCGCCGATGCCCTCATCCGTTCCCCGCCGCCTGCCCGGTGGGCAGGGAGTCGGACAGGGCAGCGGCGGCCCGCTCCTCGGGCCGTTCCTTGCGGAAGAACCGGAGCAGCGACGGGCCGCCCCGGAAACACCACAGCGCGATGACCGGATCGCAGATCGCACAGCCCAGCGACGAGCCATGGGCGAAGGGAACGATGGGGTTGCCCTTGATGTGATGCACGATGTCCCACGCGGTGTGCAGCAGCCAGCCGATGCCGATGAAGGTCCATGACTCCAGGCCGCGGTAGGCCACATAGGTGGCGACCACGGTGAAGGCGAACTCCCAGCCGTCGAGGCCGCCGCCGCTGAGGTAGGCGGCACCCGCTCCGCCGACCATGATCGCGTTGAAGCGCCGGCGGTGGGGTTCGCGGATCAGGGACATCAGGAGCGCGTAGAGGACACCGATGAAGACCGGAGCGATGTATTGGATCATGCGGAAGAACTTCCTGCGGGTGACGGAACGTTGGCCGCCCGCACGGCGAAACGCACCGTCCGCGCCACCTCCACGGACGGGTCGGTGGCACGACCGGGAACCGGCGCGGCGACGGTTCACCACGCTAGATCCGCCCCCGGTCGCCCCACAGGGCCATTCCCGACACGTTCCAACGGATAATCGCCGGGGCCGGATCATCGCCGTGGCCACGGCCTCCGCCCGGCCACGCTCAGGACCCGATCACACCAGCCGCCACAGATGGTCATCGGTTCCGTTGTCGTCGTACTGCACCACCTGGGCGCTGTTGGCGGTGGACATGCCGTCGACCCCCAGCACCTTCTGGCTGTTCTTGTTGAGGACGCGGAACCAGCCGTCGCCGTTGTCCACCTTCCGCCAGAGGTGATCGGCCGTGCCGTTGTCCTCGTACTGGACGACGATGGCGCTGTTGGCGGTGGACATCCGGTCGACGCCGAGGACCTTGCCGCTGTGGCCGTTGCGGATCAGGAACCAGCCGTCGCCCCGGTCGATCCACTGCCAGGCGTGGTCGCCCGTCGGTGTGTTGTCGTACTGCACCACGCGGGCGCTGTTGGCCGTGGACATCTCGTCGACGGCGAGCACCTTGCCGCTGTGCTTGTTGAGCAGGCGGCGGAAGGGCGGCTCCGGGGTCCATGCCCGCCCGTCCGGCGCGGCTGTCGGAAAGCAGGTGATGCGCAGCCGGGCCGCACCCATGGGGATGAGGGTGACCGTCTCCGCCGGTGTATCGGCCCGGGCCGGGCTCTGCTGCAGCGGGGTGACCACATGCTCGTCGTCGGAGACCCACTCGGCGATGCGGCGCGCCTGGGCGGTCATACGGACCGGGGTGCCCTCGTGGGTGAAGGGATTGGCGGCGAGCGGACCGTCGTCGCGGGTGAGGACGGGGAGGGTTCCGGGGACGAGACCGTAGTTCCACGGTGTGGTGGCGTGCACTTCGTACTCGGGGAAGGTGTCGGTGCCGGCGTAGCGCACGAAGTCCTCGCCGATGCGCAGGGAGTACGTCAGCGGGCCGTGGTCGACGCTGACCGCGCCGTGCTGCGCGGACCAGGTCCGCAGGGTGGTGCGCTGCGGCAGACGGATCGTCACCACATCGCCGTCCGTCCAGCTCCGGTCGACCTTGACGAAGGCCGGGCCGCCGCGCGTGGCCACCGCCCGGCCGTTGACCTCGATCCGGGGGTTCTCGCACCAGCCGGGGACACGGAGATGGAGCGGGAAGGCCACCTTCTCGGGGGTGGACAGCGTGAGTGTGATGGTCTCGTCGAACGGATAGCCGGTGTCCTCGGTGACGGTGACCGTCGTGCCACCCGCCACCTTCGCGGACACCTGGCAGGCGGCGTACAGGGAGGCGGCGAGCCCCTTGTCGGGCGTGGCCAGCCACAGCTCCTCGGCGAAGTACGGCCAGCCCATACCGTAGTTGTGCGGACAGCAGCGGTACTGGTCGACGCCCGGCTGGTACGACTGCATCGCGAAGCCGTTCTGGAACTGCCCCTGGGACTTCACCGCGTTGTTCAGATCGATGCTGTTCGCGCTGGTGATGTAGTGGGTGCCGGTGCCCTGGGGGTCGAGTGCGGCGGGCAGCATGTTGAACGCCAGGTCCTCGCAGCGGTCGGCCCACACCGGGTCGCCGGTGATCCGGGTCAGCAGCTCATGGCTTGCCATGAACTCGACGATGCCGCAGGTCTCGAAGCCCTGCCGGGGATCGGCGAAACCCGGACGGTAGTTCTCGTCCCCGGCGAAGCCACCGCCCGGGAACTGTCCGTATGCGCCGAGCACCGAGGTATAGGCGCGGTAGGTCGCCTGTTCGAGCTCGGCGGAGCCGGTCAGCTGGGCGTACTGGGCGGGCTCGCGGAAGCCCTGGGCGATATTGACGTTGTGCGGGGTCGGGATGTTGTCGACCCAATTGGCGCCGTACGTGTGCATCTTCTGGACGAGGTCGAGGAGGAACGCCTCGCCGGTGCGGCGGTGGAGCCACATCGCGGTGTCGATTCCGTCGCCCCAGCGGTAGGAGACCCAGCTGGAGTCGAAGGCGCCCGGCCCCTGCGCGTTCATGAAGCGCAGGAAGCGGGTGAGGAAGGGGACGATGCGCTGGTCGCCGGTGAACTCCTCATGGGTGCGCAGGGCCATGAGGAGGGGGAGGAACGGCCAGAAGTCGGGGCCGCCGTTCAGCTTTGTCCGCAGGGAGCGCGGCCCGAAGAAGCCGTCGCTCTGCTGGGTGGCGAGGATGGCGTCGATCCATCCGCGGGCGTTGGCGAGCGCCGCCTGGTCGCGCGTCGCCACGGCCAGTGGGACATAGCCACGCAGCCAGTAGGGCACCTCCTCCCAGCCGTCCCGGTCCGGGTGGGTCCACCCGGTGGCGTTGATGTCGAGGAAGTGCGAGCGCTCCTCGTAGCGGCCGCAGAGGCCGTGGAGTTGGAGGCGCAGCTGCTCGGCCAGCCAGCCGCGCGGGGTGATGCTCCCGGACGGGAGCCGGTCGAAGGCGTCGGGCAGCGGGGCTCTTGGCCGCCGGGCCGGGGCTGCCACGGCGTCCGTGGCCAGGTGTCCGGCGAGCGCGGGGGCGCCGAGGGTGAGGGCGCTGGTGCGGAGGAAGCGACGTCGATCGAGGGGCATCGTGCGGCTCCTGTCGGTGGGGTGCCGAGGAAGACGGGTGGTGCCTGACATCGTTGTCGCGCATCACAGCACGCCACCGGCGCGCTGTCCATAACTTCGACAGGCCGCCCTGCCCCGATGGGCTCTATGCTGAGCGCGATGTCCGCACCTCAGGGCCAGGGCCCCACCTTCCGTGAACTCGTCGTCCAGGCGCTGTCCTCCGTCGAGCGCGGCTACGATCTGCTGGCCCCGAAGTTCGACCACACCGCGTACCGGACGTCGGCCTCGGTGCTGGGCTCCGTGACCGGCGCCCTGCGCCCGCTCGGGCCCTTCGACAGCGGCCTCGATGTGTGCTGCGGAACCGGCGCGGGCATGGGCGTGCTGCGCCAGGTGTGCCGGAAGCGGATCACCGGCGTCGACTTCAGCGCGGGCATGCTGGCCGTGGGCCAGGAGCGTACGCGGGCGGTGCCGGACGCCCCGCGCACGGACTGGGTACGTGCCGACGCGCGCGCCCTCCCGTTCGGGCCGGTCTTCGACCTGGCGGTGAGCTTCGGGGCGTTCGGCCACTTCCTGCCGCGCGAGCGGCCCGGGCTCTTCGCCCAGGTCCACTCCGTGCTCCGCCCGGGCGGCTGGTTCGCCTTCCCGATCGTGGCACCGGCCCGCCCGGGGTCCCGGCCCTACTGGTCGCTCCTGGCGTTCGACACCGCGATGCGGGTGCGCAACACGGTGTGGCGGCCGCGCTTTGTGATGTACTACCGGACCTTCCGCCTCGGGGATGTGTGGAAGGAGCTGATCGGGGCCGGGTTCGAGGCCGAGCTGCGTCCGCTGGAGGACCTCGGCCGCCGGGCGGACGGCAGCCCGCGCTGCCGGCTGGTGGTGGCCACCCGGCCGGTGTGAGCGGGCCGCACGCCACGGCCGTTAGCCCGGCATGACGTCCAGGCCGTGCGGGAGCCGTTGCCCGGCACGATGTCCAGGCCGTGCGCGGCGTGCGGGAACGCCTCGGTGGCCATGTGCTCCTCGGCCCCGACGACCCCTATGCCCGCCGCCCGCCGTCGACCGACAGGGCGATCCCGGTGACGTAGGACGCGGCGTCCGAGCAGAGCCAGTGCCTGGAACGAGCAGGATCGCCGGCCGCTGGTCGCGTCGTTCGTGGCCGCCGCGCTCGCCGCTCAGGTCCGTTCCGATACTCCCCGAGGGCCACACTCCCCGAGGGCCACACACGACGGCAACCGATGCGGCGGTGGCGGCGACCTGAGGCTGACAAACTGTCAGCTACTCAAGGGAGTTCACAGTGCGCTCATTCCTCGCGCGCCTGGCCACCGTGCCGGCCGCCTTGGCCGCGCTGGTCGCCGCGCCCGGTGTCGCGACGGCCGCCCCGTCGCGGGTCGCCGACGACTGGAATCCGCCCGCGAACCTCGTACAGCCGCTGGGCGAGGTGTGGAACCACGTCGAGTCGACCTATCCGGATCTCTACGGCTTCCGCAACTACGGCTGGGACCAGGTCATGGCCAACAGGGGAAGCGTCAACTACTGCGTCCGCTGGGAGTCCGACGCCCCGGTCAGCGCCGCGCTGCGCGACCAGATCCACGCCGTGCTGAAGAAGCAGTTCGCCAAGTGGATGGCGGCCATGGTGGAGAACGGCAAGGGCCACAACGCCTGGCCGTACACCAACGTCCCGGTCAACATCGTCGGCTGGGCGGTGAAGAACCGCTCGACGCTCCAGTGGACCGACAACTCGGTCGACATCTATGCCGGGAACCTCGACGGCGGTGGCGCCTCGCAGTGTTCTCCCGACTGCGGCCGCTTCTTCCACCAGGACGGCGACTACTCGCGCTGCCCTGGCGGCGCGGCCCACCACTACGACCAGTCGCTGTGGCTGACGAAGGGGTTCCAGGGCGGGGCCGGCGGGGACTGGGGCCAGCGCGTGGGACAGGAGTACTTCACCGGTGCGCTGAACCAGGAGAACATCCACATCTACCTGCATGAAGTCGGCCACACCTTCGGCCTCGACGACTTCTACGACTGGACTCCGACCGGTCAGTGCTGCTTCCTCATGATGGCGGGAAGCGCCACGCAGATCACGGATTTCGACAAGTGGATGCTCCGTGACTTCTGGCGCCACCTGAAGAGCCGCTACGGCCTTTGAGCGCTTCCCCTGCCCGGCCGGGCAGGGGAAGTCGGCCCGCTCAGAAATCGCATTCGCCGCGCCAGGTGAGGCTGGTGATGGTGGCGTGGTTACCGATGATCAACTTGTAGTCGCCGGGGCCGGGGTTGAAGTGGAGGCACCTGTCGTACGTCCGTCCATTGAAGACCCAGGTGGCCTGGATGTGATCGTGGCCCGGCTGATGGGTGCCGTTGTTGAAGATCGTGCTGCCGACGATGCTGGTCTGATGGGAGCCCCTCCAGTTGCCGGTCGTCTTGATCACGGCCGGACCGTCGGTGCTCGTGTTGCTGTCGAACACGCAGACGTTTCCTGAGGGGCAGTTGGGCGGACTGGGCTCGGCCGACGCGGTGGGCGCACTGGCGAGTACGGCGACGAGGGCCGCGGACATGGCTGCCGTGGCGGCGAGGCGCTGGTGCATGGTGTTCCTCCCGGGTTCCGCGGGGCGCCCTCCTGGGCGCCCCTTCCGGCAGACAGGGCACCACGATCCGCGGGGACTGGTCCCGAAGCGCCCGTCATCGGCCATCTATGGGGAAATCGGACCCACTCGGAACCAGTCGAACTCCGCCACACCACCCGTGCGTCCGGTCGCCACGCCACCCGTGCCGTCGGCCGCCGGGCTGGTGGCGAAGAGCCCCAGCGTCGCCCCGATCCACTTGCCCGCCGTCGCCGGAAACGGCGCTCCGAGCGGAGTGAACCCCCGCCCGTCCACATCGGCCGCGAACTGGCACACCGCACCCGGCCGCACACTCACCCGGAGCCGCACGGCCGAGCGCCCCCTCCGCAGCGCCACCGGCTTGACGGCGTCCACCTCGGCGGCCTCCTGCGCCGCGGTGCGGCATACGAGGACGATCCGGTCGCCGTCGTGGCACAGGCCCACCCAGGCGTAGGTCTCACCCAGGACCACCAGCCCGGCCCGGGACCCCGCCGTCGCGGTGGACAGGCTCATCGAGGTCGTCGCGGTGAACGACTCGGCGGGCAGCCGCTGGCCCAGCACATTGGGCAGCAGCCGGAGGTCATGGGTGACCGGGCTCGGCCGGCAGACCAGCGCGAGCCGGCTCGGGAAGCGGCGCAGCGACCACCACGCCGGATCGGCGTTCGCCTGCCACATCCACTGCTTCCCCAGCTCCGCCCCGGTGAACTCGTCGCTGGTGGCCGGCGCGGTCACCTCCGTCCGCCCGTTCACCCGCGGCTTGGTGTGCAGCAGCACCGGTGCGCCCCGGCCGCTGCCGTCGTCGGTGCCCATCACCGGCCAGCCATCCGTACGCCACCGCATCGGCTGGAGGTGCACCACCCGTCCGTAGGCCCCGCGGTCCTGGAAGTGCAGGAACCAGTCCTCGCCGCCCTCGGTGGTCACCCATGCGCCCTGGTGCGGCCCGTTGACGGGAGTGTCGCCCTGGGCCAGCACGATGCGGTTCTCGTACGGGCCCCAGACGGAGCGGGAGCGGAACGCTGACTGCCAGCCGTTGGTGACGCCGCCGGCCGGAGCGAAGATCCAGTACCAGCCGTCCCGCTTGTAGAGCTTCGGCCCCTCCAGCGTGGTGTAGTTGGGGAGGTCATCGCCGTTGATCACGATCCGGCCCTCGTCGAGCAGAGCGGTCCCGTCCGGGCTCATACGGTGCAGGGTGAGCCGGTTGTTGATGCCGCTGCGGCTCTTCGCCCAGGCGTGGATCAGATACGCCTGCCCGTCGTCGTCCCACAGCGGACACGGATCGATCAGCCCCTTGCCCGGCTTGACCGGACACGGTGTGCTCCATGGTCCTCGCGGGTCGGTGGCGGTCACCATGAAGATCCCGAAGTCGGGGTCGGGGTAGAAGATCCAGAACTTGCCGTCGTGATGGCGCAGGGCCGGGGCCCACACCCCTTCGCCATGCCTGGGCTCGCTGAAGTGGTCCTTGGGCAGCAACTCGGTCAGGGCATGTCCGATGACGGTCCAGTTGACCAGGTCGACCGACCGCAGCACGGGCAGTCCGGGAACGCGGTTGAAGGTGGAGGCCACCAGATAGAAGTACGGGCCCACGCGGATCGCGTCGGGGTCGGACCAGTCGGCGTTGAGCACCGGGTTCTGATAGCGCCCGTCGCCCAGATCGGCCACCCATGGCAGGTCCGCCCGGGCCGACTCCGGCTCGCCTCGCGTCACCGCGCCACCTTCCCCAAGTGGCCCGTCGGGCCGTGGTGTCGCCGAAGCCGGGGTGGCGCCGCCGATGGCGCCGAGCACCGTCGATCCGGCGACCGCGCCGAGGCCGGTCCGTAACACCTGCCTGCGACCGTGTTCGCTCACTGTTCCCTCCGGGGCGACTCATGGGTGTGGTGCGTCCGTCGGTAAGCGCTTGCTGCCGGAGTCTGTCAGCGCGTCGTGGCGTGGGCAAGACGGGGTGAGAATTCGCCACAGGACGATCGGCCGCCCCGGCAACCTCCTGGTGCGCGGTGGCGACAGTCGCACGGCAGGAGTCGTCGAGCAGTGGAAGTGAGAGGCCATGGAAGCCGAACGTCGAGGGGTGGGACGCGGCAGGCGCCGTGTGCTGGGGATGGCCGTCGGAGCTCTGGCCTTGGCCGGTGCGGTCGCCTTGCCGGGGCAGGGGGCGTTCGCCGAGGGCGGGCGGGGACCGGCCGCCGCGTCCTGGAAAGCCGATGTCGCCGACGGTTTCGCCTCCGTCAACGCGCTGGGGCAGAACGGTACGTACGGGGGCCGGGACGGCCGTACGGTCACCGTGCGCGCGCTCGCCGATCTCGAGAAGTACGCGACCGCACCCGAGCCGTACGTCATCGTCGTGGCCGCGGCGATCACCATGGAACCCAAGGGCAAGGAGATCAAGGTCGCCTCGGACAAGACGATCGTGGGCTCGGGCACGTCGGGCCAGATCGTGGGCGGAGGCTTCTTCCTGGGCCAGGGCGTGCACAACGTCATCCTCAGGAATCTGACGATCCGTGACTCCTACGAGGGCACCTGGAACGACAAGGAGCACGACTGGGACGCCATCCAGATGGACGGCGCCCACCATGTCTGGATCGATCACAACGAGCTGCGGCATATGGCCGACGGGCTGATCGACAGCCGTAAGGACACCACCTACCTCACGGTGTCCTGGAACCGGCTGCAGCAGAACAACAAGAGCTTCGGAATCGGCTGGACGGAGAACACCACGGCCGACATCACGATCCACCACAACTGGTTCCGCGAGAGCGAGCAGCGCAACCCGTCCGCCGACAACATCGCCCACGCTCATCTGTACAACAACTACCTGCAGGACGACCCCGGCACGGACATCAACTCCTCCTACGGCAACTACGCCCGGGGGAACACCAAGATGGTGCTGGAGAACAGCTACTTCCAGGGCTTCGAGAACCCCGTGATCAAGGACAGCACCGCCACCCTGGTCCAGCGCGGCAACGTCTTCGTCAACACCTCCGGCCGCAACGAGAGCGGTGGCACCGCGTTCGACCCGAAGGCGTACTACTCCTACTCCCTCGACCCCGCCGACCGGGTGCCGTCCATCGTGGGCTCCGGCTCTGGCCCCACCTCGGCCATCGGCGCCACCGGCTGACGCGACGCCGTCCTCATCGGGCGTCGTGGCCGTCGTAGCAGGGGAGGGTCAGCGCCGAATGCACGTCCCGGCCGGCACTGCTGAGCACGGCGGACGGCTCGCGCAGCGCCTTGTTGCGCCGTGCCAGGCCCTCGGCGGTGCGAGGGGAGAGGCCGGCGCTTCCTTCGCCGGCGAGGGCCTGGTTCCTCTCGACGAACGACCGCAGGGTGCGCTCGTACCCCTCGAAGGCGTCGGCGTGGCCGGCGTGTGCGGCCAGTTCACCGGCGAGGACGTACGCGCCGACCAGCGCCAGGCTCGAGCCCTGGCCGGAGAAGAACGACGGCGCGTAGGCGGCGTCGCCGACCAGGGCGACCCGGCCCGTGGACCACCGTGGCATATGGATCTGGCTGACCACGTCGAAGAAGAGGTCGTCGCTGTCGCGCATGGCGGCGACCATGCGCGGGACCTCCCACCCGTATCCGGAGAACACCCCGGCCACGAGGTCGCACTGGGCGGCGGGGTCGCGGAAGGCGTGGAAGGGCGGTTCGGGGCGCAGGAAGCTGAGGAAGGCGTGGACCCGGTCGTCGTCGCGGGGCGCGTAGAGGACGGCGGTCCGGCCCGGGACGTTCCAGGTGAGCCCCTCGTGTGCGAGCCCCAGGTGGTTGGGCATGGTGAATCCGGCGAAGCAGTGGTCGAGGTAGCGGTGGTAGCCCTCCTCGGGGCCGAAGGCCAGGCTCCTGGTGTGCGAGTGGATGCCATCGGCGCCGATGACCAGGTCGAAGGTGCGCCGGGCGCCGCTGCGGAAGGTCACGTCCACCCCGCCGTCGTGGTCGTGGAGAGTGGCGATGGAGTCGTTGAAGAGGATCTCGACGTCGTCCCGGATGGCGCCGTAGAGGATTTCGGCGAGCTCTCCGCGCGGGATTTCGAGGTCATGGCCTTCCTTGCCGCCGGAGATGGCCTCGGGCCGGAGGGCGGCTATCGGATCGCCTCGCTCGTCGAGGAAGGAGATCCGGCGGATGCCGACGTGGGCGTCGCGGAGCCGGGGGAGCACCCCCATCCGCCGGACGACCTCGACCGCGGTGCCGCGGATGTCGATGGGGTAGCCGCCACCGCGCAGTGTTGCCGCCTTCTCGACGAGGGTGACCGCGAAGCCGTACCGGCGGAGCCAGCAGGCCAGCGCGGGACCGGCGATGCTGGCGCCGGAGACCAGGACGGTACGCCGCGGCGTGATGTTCATGGCGCCCATGGGCGCTCCTCTCCGGCCCTCCCACGGGGATGGCTCCGGTCACATACCTAACTCAGGTATCCTTTTTCATGGCATGAAAAGCCCCGGAAGTTCGGGGTCGATGAGAAGACTATATACCTAACTTAGGTAGATGTGGAGGCCGGGCATGACCGCCGAGGGATCGGAGGCCGGGCAGGGCGGCGACGGTGAACACGACCTGCTGGCCATGCTGCCCCGTCTGACGCAGCTCAGCGGCGCCGTGAACCGGGGCCGGGTGACCGAGCGCGCCATGGAGGCCGCCGGTGTATCCGTGGACCGCCCCGCGATGTCGGTGCTGGTCGCCCTGCATGTGGCGGGCACCCCACTGCGCGTGGGGGAGATCGCCGCGCGGATGCAGGTCGTCGGCCCCCATGTCACCCGGCAGGTCAACGAGTTGGCGCGGCGGGGGCTGGTCCGCCGGGTCACCGATCCGGACGATCAGCGCGCCCGGCTCATCGAGCCGACCGCCGAGGGAGCCGCCGCGACCGACCGCTATATGCGGACCGTCCTCGGCTGGTTCAGCGATGCCCTCGCCGGCTGGAGCCCCCACGACCGCGAGGCCTTCGGCCGCCTGCTCGCGCGCTTCGTCGACGACCTCACCGCCCATCTGAACTCCTTCGACGACGACCGGGCCGTCTGAGCGGACACCGCGCGGCGGCCGGATGAGCTGAGCCGACACCGCCCTACGGGGCAGGGGGCAGAGCGGAGCGCAGATAGGCGGCGATGGTCGCCGGGTCGTGGCTGCGGATGCCGATGTGCCCGTCGGGGCGGACGAGGACGCACTCGCCGTCGGCGGCGGCGTACGCCCGCCGGGCGTGGCCGTCGGTGTCGGCGATCTCACCGCCGATCTCGCCGCCTATGGACACGGCGCGGACCGCGGGGTGCGGTGGCCGGGGGCGCACAACGAATCCGTGGAGCGTCCAGTGACCGCCGCGCTGGAGGTCGAACAGCCGCACCCGCCGCCCGTCGGCCCGGTGGCAGGGAGCGTCCGGTGCGCGGTCACCGGCGCTCGGCACCTCCGCCTCGACGGGCCCGGCAGGGGCCGGCGGCCCGCCACGGTAGGTGTGGCCCATCTGCGGCATCCGCTCGGTGTCCTCGCCGTGCTCGCCGATGCCCTGTCCCATGAGGCGGGAGGACAGGCCCAGCACGGCCGCCGCCACCGGAAGGGCGCGAGCCGTGGCGGGCGCGGGACCCGTCGCGTACGTCGTACGCGTCGAGTACAGCGTACGATCGCTGCCCATGGTGAACTGGGAGAAGGCCGCGCAACCGGCGAAGGCGACACGAGTCGATCTGTCCTACGAGGCCATCGCGACCGTCGCCATCGAGGTCGCGGACGCCGAAGGGCTCGACGCGGTGACCATGCGGAAGGTCGCCGAGCACATCGGCGCGGGCGCCATGTCTCTCTATCGCTATGTCGACAGCCGCGACGACCTGATCACCCTCATGGCCGACCGAGTCAGCGCCGAAGCCATCGCCCCGCCCCCGACCGGCGACTGGCGCGCCGACCTCACCGAAGCGGCCCACCGCATCCGCCGGGTGACCCTGCGCCACCCCTGGCTGGCCCGGCACACCCTCAAGGCCGAGGACTTCGGGCCGGGGACGCTCGCGATGACGGAGTCCACCCTCGCCCTCTTGGACGGCCATGGGCCGGCCACCGGCGACATGCTCGACGCCTGGCGGACCCTGCTCGCCTTCGTCCAGGGCCACGCCTTCGCCGAGGCCCGCCGGGCCGAGGCGCGACAGCGCCGGGCCCATCGGAGCGAGACCGGTGCGCCCGGGTCGTCGTTCCTGGACAAGGCCGCCGAGAGCGGCGAATACCCCCTCGCCACGCGCGCCCTGCGGGAGAGCCCCCGGCCCACCGACCCGCGGGACGACTTCGACCGCCGCCTTGGGTATGTGCTCGACGGCCTGGCCCAGGCGTTCTTCGAGCGCGACCGGCGGTAGCCGCGGGGCCGCTCAGTGAGCCGCCCGGCCCGTATCGACGAGCTCGGCCAGCTTGTCCAGGGCCATGCGCTGCCCCAGCTCATTGTCGGCGGCCGGTACGGCGTCGGGGATCCCCTCGTGCAGGAGGTGGACATCGGTGCCGCCGCCCTCCGCGTCGGTGAGCGTGGTCGTCATCGTCATCGTGGAGCGCAGGGCGGGGTCCGCGGTCTCGAACTCGAGCACCTCGACCACCTGCTCGTCCGGCACCAGCCGGGTGAAGCGGCCGTGGTAGGTGTCCGTATGGCCGCCCGACTTGCCGGTGCTCGCCGGGTCGTCGTAGACGAGGGAGATACGGAAGGTGCCCCCTTCGCGGGGGTCGAACTCATGCACCCGGCTGGTCATGCCCTCGGGCACCCGCCAAGCCGCGACGGCGCTCGCGTCGAGGAGCGCGCGGTAGACGGCGGAGCGCGGAGCGTTCACCCGCCGGGAGAGTCGCATGGTGTACATGCGCTCAACCTAGCGGCTGGGCGGCGGGTATGTGATCCGATGGCACCGGAGCCACCGCCCCGGATATGCGGGCGGCGGCGGAGGTCTAGCGTCCGGAAAGACCTCCGCCGCCGGGACACCCCATCCACGGAGCGTTGTCGAGGGGTGCCGCTCTGGGGGAGTGGGGTCAGCGCTTGACCTTGCGGGTCGCCCGCAGCCACTCCTTGTTCATCGCGGTGATGGAGAACAGCGGGATGCCCTTGGGACAGGCCGTGGCGCACTCACCGGTGAGGGTGCAGCCGCCGAAGCCCTCGGCGTCCATCTGGGCCACCATGTCCAGCACCCGGGTCTCCCGCTCCGGAGAGCCCTGGGGCAGCACATTGAGATGGTTGACCTTGGCCGAGGTGAACAGCATCGCCGCGCCGTTGGGGCAGGCCGCCACGCAGGCGCCGCAGCCGATGCACTCGGCGTGCTCGAACGCGTAATCCGCGTCCGCCTTGGGCACCGGAGTGGCGTGTGCCTCCGGCGCGGACCCGGTCGGGGCGGTGATGTAGCCACCGGCCTGGATCACCCGGTCGAACGCGGAGCGGTCCACCACCAGGTCCTTGATGACCGGGAAGGCGGAGGCGCGCCACGGCTCGATGTCGATGGTGTCGCCGTCCTGGAAGGACCGCATATGGAGCTGGCAGGTGGTGGTGCGCTCCGGACCGTGGGCATCACCGTTGATCACCAGGCTGCACGCACCGCAGATGCCCTCACGGCAGTCGTGGTCGAAGGCCACCGGCTCCTCGCCCTTGACGATGAGCTCCTCGTTGAGGACGTCGAGCATCTCCAGGAAGGACATGTCCTGGGAGACGCCGTCGAGCTCGTACGTGGCCATGGCACCGGGGGTGTCGGGGTTCTTCTGGCGCCAGACGCGCAGGGTGAGCTTCATGCGTAGCTCCGCTGAGTGGGGTGGACGTAGTCGAAGGTCAGCTGCTCCTTGTGGAGCACGGGGGCGGCGCCGGTTTCGGTGAACTCCCAGGCCGCGGCGTAGGAGAACTCCTCGTCCCGGCGGGCCGCCTCACCGTCGGGAGTCTGGGACTCCTCGCGGAAGTGGCCGCCGCAGGACTCGGCCCGGTGCAGGGCGTCCAGGCACATCAGCTCGGCCAGCTCCAGATAGTCCACGATCCGGTTGGCCTTCTCCAGCGACTGGTTGAACTCGTCGCCGGTGCCCGGCACCTTGAGCCGCCGCCAGAACTCCTCGCGGATCTGCGGGATGCGGTCCAGCGCCTTGCGCAGCCCCTCGTCGGTGCGGGCCATGCCGCAGAACTCCCAGACCAGCTCGCCGATCTCGCGGTGGAAGGAGTCGGGGGTGCGGTCGCCGTCCACGGCCAGCAGCCTGGCCAGCCGGTCCTCGGTCTCGCGCACGGCCTCGACGGCCGCGGGGTGCGAGGCGTCGACCTCGTCCTTGTGCGGATTGCGGGCCAGATAGTCGTTGATGGTCGACGGCAGGACGAAGTAGCCGTCGGCCAGGCCCTGCATCAGCGCGGAGGCGCCGAGCCGGTTGGCACCGTGGTCGGAGAAGTTGGCCTCGCCGATCGCGAACAGCCCCGGCACGGTGGTCTGCAGGTCGTAGTCGACCCACAGCCCGCCCATCGTGTAGTGGATCGCGGGGTAGATGCGCATCGGGACCTCGTACGGGTTCTCCGCCGTGATCCGCTCGTACATGTCGAAGAGGTTGCCGTACTTCTCCTCGACTGCCTTGCGGCCCATCCGGGCGATGGCGTCGGCGAAGTCCAGATACACGCCCTGGCCACCGGGGCCGACGCCACGGCCCTCGTCGCAGACGTTCTTCGCGGCGCGGGAGGCGATGTCGCGCGGCACCAGATTGCCGAACGATGGATAGATCCGCTCCAGGTAGTAGTCGCGCTCGTCCTCGGGGATCTCGGCCGGCGGACGGGTGTCGCCCTTCGCCTTGGGCACCCAGATCCGGCCGTCGTTGCGCAGCGACTCGCTCATCAGGGTCAGCTTGGACTGGTGGTCCCCGGAGCGCGGGATGCAGGTCGGGTGGATCTGGGTGAAGCAGGGGTTGGCGAAGTACGCGCCGCGCCGGTGCGCCCGCCAGATGGCGGTCGCGTTGGAGTTCATGGCGTTCGTCGACAGGTAGAAGACGTTGCCGTAGCCGCCGCTGGCCAGCACCACCGCGTCGGCGAAGTACGTGGAGATCCGGCCGGTCACCAGATCGCGGGCGACGATGCCACGCGCCCGCCCGTCGACCACGATCAGGTCCAGCATCTCGGTGCGGGCGTGCATTTCCACATTGCCCGCCGCGATCTGCCGGGACAGCGCCTGGTAGGCGCCGAGCAGCAGCTGCTGGCCGGTCTGGCCGCGGGCGTAGAAGGTGCGGGAGACCTGCACACCGCCGAAGGAGCGGGTGTCCAGCAGACCGCCGTACTCCCGGGCGAAGGGCACGCCCTGGGCCACACACTGGTCGATGATCTCCACCGAGATCTGCGCCAGGCGGTGGACATTGGACTCGCGGGCGCGGAAGTCGCCGCCCTTGACGGTGTCGTAGAACAGCCGGTGGATCGAGTCGCCGTCGTTGCGGTAGTTCTTCGCCGCGTTGATCCCGCCCTGGGCGGCGATGGAGTGGGCCCGGCGCGGCGAGTCCTGGTAGCAGAACTGGACCACGTGGTAGCCCTGCTCGGCCAGGGTGGCGCCGGCGGCGCCACCGGCCAGCCCGGTGCCCACCACGATGATGGTGTGCTTGCGGCGGTTGGCGGGGTTGACCAGCTTGGCCTCGAAGCGGCGGGTGTCCCAGCGCTCGTTGACCGGCCCGGAGGGGGCCTGCTCGTCCTGGATCGGCTCGCCGACGGTGTACTCGGTGTATTCGCTGTACTCGCTGTACGAGGTCATGGTCAGCTCACCACTCCGGTCATGACACCGACGGGTATGGAGATGAACCCGGCGGTGAGAACGACGGCCAGGGCGTTGGCGATGGCCTTGAGGGCACGGTCACGGGTGTGGTTGCCCGCGCCGAGGGTCTGCGCGGCGCTCCAGAAGCCGTGCCGGACGTGCATGCCCATGGCCAGCATCGCCACGATGTAGATGACGTTCCCGTACCAGGTGGAGAAGGTGTCCACCACGTTCTGGTACGGATGGCCCTCCTGGAATCCGCCGGAGTGCGTGGTGCCGGTGGTGAGGTCCAGGACGTGCCAGACGATGAACAGGCCCAGGATCACCCCGCCCCAGCGCATGGTCCGGGTGGCATAGCTCATCCGTGGCTTGGTGTGGACGTACTTCTGCGGGCGGGCCTTGATGTCGCGCCGGCTCAGCTGGTAGGCGGACACGGCGTGCAGGACCACCGCGGCCAGGAGGACGATCCGGGCGATCCACAGGCCCCACTCATGGTGCAGAACGGGGGCTCCCATGACACGCAGCCAGTGTCCGTAGGCGTTGAACTCCCCGGGACCGAAGAAGATCTTCATGTTCCCGAGCAGGTGGGCGCAGAGGTAGCCGATCATGATCAGACCGGTCGCGCCCATGACGATCTTCTTGCCGAGGGTCGATTGCCAGAAATTGAGCGCCATGGACGGCCGCCGCTCCGCCCGCGTCGGACGCTGCTCCGGCCGCGTTGTCAATGCCATGAACACGACGGTAGGGCCGGGCGGGTCAAAAGGGCCAAGATATGATTCTGATCATCTCGATAGATGATGCCTATCGAAGAGCGCTCGGATCCGGCCACGCCTGACGTTGTCGTCCGCGCGGCCAGGGAAAACCGGTCAGCGGAAGCCCTCGCGGGCGATGGCGAGCGCCTGCCGGAGGAGATCCACGACGTCGCGCTCGCGGCGCTCGAGAGCCGTCTGCCCGACGACGCGGAAGGCGGCGAGGAGGGTCGCGGCGAGGACCTGGGCCCGCAGGGACGTATCCGGTCCGGCGGGCAGGCGCTCCTCGACGGCCACGGCGAGATCGCGTTCGGCGGCGGCGTAGGTGGCGACCAGCTCGGGCAGCAGCGCCGGGTGCAGGCGCAGGGTCCGGTAGCGCTCCTCCTGCTCCGGGTCGGCCGCGAACTCGTTGGAGTGCTGCTCGGCGGCGCCGATGACCGCCGCCATCAGGGATTCCCGCGCCGGGCGGGCGCGGATGAGTTCGACCAGCCGGACCGTGCGCGCCCGGTCGTGGTGCAGCAGCGCCTGCTCCTTGCTGGCGAAGTAGTTGGAGAAGGTGCGCCGGGAGACGGTGGCGGCATCGGCGATGGCCTCCACCGTGAGGCTCTCGACGCCGTGCTCGGCGGCGAGGAGCACGGCGGCGTCGTGCAGTGACTGGCGGGTCGCCGCTTTCTTGCGCTCACGCAGGCCGGTAGTCATCGCCGTTGAGCATACGGGAGAAGGCCGATTCTTTCCCGTTGAGCAATCTTGCGCGCTGGGAATGTTTCTGTGAGGCTGAGCCCGCGCCGCTGATCATCCGTCGGCCGATCAGCTGCGGCCGGTCAGTCGCCGGCCGATCGGCCACCGGTCAACGCCACCCCGGATGGCATCCGAGCTCCGGACGGCATC